>CAMDFL010000055.1 GCA_945897475.1 Bordetella parapertussis | reverse complement strand
TCGGCACGTACGACGCGTGGGCGGATGGAATGCTCTGCCATGTTGTTATTCAGGGTTTCAAAATCGCGCACATATCGGAACTGGATATTCCCAAATGAATCCCCTTGATTGTCGGCACCATAAACTACGGCAGATTCCAATGGTTCAGGTAAGCTTCGCGCTTCATTTTCAGACGGCGTTCCCATGGCCCAATACGTCTACACCATGCGCCGGGTGGCGAAAGTCGTCCCGCCACAGCGCACTATCCTCAAGGACATATCACTGAGCTTTTTCCCTGGCGCCAAGATCGGCGTGCTGGGTTTGAACGGTTCCGGAAAGTCGAGCCTGTTAAAAATCATGGCCGGCATCGACAAGAACCACGAAGGCGACGCGGTGCCCATGCCCAATATCCGTATTGGCTTTCTACCCCAGGAACCGCAGCTTGACCCGGCCAAAAACGTTCGCGGCAATGTCGAGGAAGGTTTGGGCGAAATCGTCGCCATGGTCAAGCAATTCAACGAAATCAGCGACCGTTTCGCCGAACCCATGGAAGACGAGGAGATGAACAAGCTCCTCGAACAGCAAGGCGAGCTGCAAACCAGGATCGATGCGCAAGGCGGCTGGGAGATCGAGCGCAAGCTCGATGTCGCCGCCGATGCGCTGCGCCTGCCGCCCTGGGAGGCCGATGTCGGCAAACTCTCCGGCGGTGAGCGCCGCCGCGTGGCGCTTTGCCGCCTGCTGCTCTCGGAACCCGACATGCTGCTGCTGGATGAACCCACCAACCATCTGGATGCGCTGTCGGTGCAATGGCTGGAGCAGTTTCTGGAACGCTATCCGGGCACCGTGGTCGCCGTTACCCATGACCGTTATTTTCTGGACAACGTCGCCGGCTGGATTCTGGAGCTGGATCGCGGGCATGGAATCCCTTGGGAGGGCAATTACTCTTCCTGGTTGGAACAAAAACAGGCGCGTTTGAAAATCGAGGCGAAGCAGGAATCCGCGCGTATGAAAGCCATGCAGACCGAACTGGAATGGGTGCGCTCCAATCCCAAGGCGCGGCAGGCAAAAAGCAAGGCGCGTCTGGCGCGCTTCGATGAACTTGCCTCGCAGGAAGTGCAGTCGAGAAACGAAACCAACGAAATCTATATCCCGCCTGGCCCACGCCTGGGCGACCTGGTATTCGAGGCAGAGGGCTTGCGCAAAGCCTACGGCGAGAAACTCCTGTTCGAGGGCATGTCGTTTCGCCTGCCGCCAGGGGGCATCGTCGGCGTCATCGGCGCGAACGGCGCGGGCAAGACAACCCTGTTTCGCATGCTGGTTGGCACGGAAAAGCCCGATGCCGGAACCTTGCGCGTCGGAGAAACGGTGCAAGTCGCCTATGTTGACCAGAGTCGCGATTCGCTTGACGCGAAAAAGAGCGTCTTTCAGGAAATATCCGATGGCCTGGATAACATCCAGGTAGGCAATTACATCATTCCCAGCCGCGCCTATCTGGCGCGCTTTAATTTCAATGGCGGCGACCAGCAGAAACTCATCGGCCAGATTTCCGGCGGCGAGCGCAATCGCGTGCATCTGGCCAAGACGCTCAAGAGCGGCGGCAATGTGCTGCTGCTGGACGAACCCACCAACGACCTGGATATCGAAACCTTGCGCGCGCTGGAGCAGGCTCTGCTCGATTTTCCCGGTTGCGCCGTCGTGATCTCACACGACCGCTGGTTTCTGGACCGGATCGCCACCCACATACTCGCCTTCGAGGGGGATTCACGCACCACGTGGTTCGAAGGCAACTACGCCGATTACCTGGAAGATCGGCGCAAACGCATGGGAGAAGACGCTGACAAACCCGCTCGGATTCGCTTCAAGGCCTTGAACGCCTAGGCGAGGCGTTAGCTACAATTTACGACATCACCATTCACAACAGCGCCATAGACGACAGCCCAACGATCCATGACCGCCAAATCCGAACGCATCGCGGGCCTGCGAAAAATTAAAATCTCGGAGATTTCCCGACGCGACCTGGCAATGATCGGCGTTCCCGCATTGGTGATCGTCGTCGCCGCTTTTTGGGGCGCTTACCAATTCGTCCAGCCGGCGCCGCCGAATTCATTTGTCATGACCACCGGTCGTGAAGATGGCGCCTACCACGCGATTGGTTTGCGCTACCAGGAAATCCTTGCGCGCCAGGGAATCAAGGTTGAATTGAAGCCATCGGCGGGCGCAGTCGACAACCTCAATCGACTCGCCGATGAAAAATCGGACGTGGAAGTCGGACTGGTACAGGCCGGAACCGGCGCCACCAACGACTATCCGGGCCTGGTCACTCTGGGCAGTGTCTATTACGAACCCATCTGGATTTTTTACCGCGGCCCCAAAATAGAAGATCAGTTGCGCCGACTGCGCGGAAAGCGCATCGGCATCGGTGCCGTTGGCAGCGGTACGCAAAAAATTGCGACGCAACTCCTGCTGGTCAACGACGCCTGGGCTCCACCGACCCAGATCTCGGATTTGAGCGGTGAAGCAGGCGCCAAAGCCTTGCGTCTGGGCACGCTCGATGTCTTATTTCTAGTCGGTCCAGTGGAATCCTCGACCATCAATTCCCTGCTGCACGACCCGGATATACGGCTGTTAAGTTTCGATCGAACCGCGGCATATACCAATGTGTTTTCATTTCTGTCGTTAGTGAAGCTTCCCGAGGGCGGCATTAATCTGCAGAAAAATATCCCACCCAACGACGTCACCCTGCTCGCACCCACCGCCAACGTCGTGGTCAAGGAGGATCTGCATCCCGTGCTGGTGGGTCTTTTGATGCAGTCGATGGTCGAGGTGCATGGCGGACGCGGCCTTCTACACAAGATGGGAGAATTTCCCGCGCCGCGCGACACCGAGTTCACGGCCAGCAAAGAAGCTCAGCGCTTTTATAAATCCGGCCCACCGTTCCTGCAACGCTACCTGCCCTTTTGGGCTGCGACACTCATCGATCGCATCGTGGTGCTGCTGGTGCCACTGCTGGTAGTACTGTTGCCGGTGCTGAGAATCGCGCCGACCATTTACCACTGGCGAATCCGATCGCGTATTTACAGCTGGTACGGCGAACTGACATTTCTGGAGCTGGAAATCAAGGAACGGTTCGACCATCAGGACATCCAACGCTACTCGGAGAAGCTGGACAATCTGGAAACTCGCGCTCATACGCGCCAACTGCCGATGGCATTCACCGGCGAAGTCTACACTTTGCGCCAGCATATCCAGATGGTGCGCCAGCTCATTAAGTCGCGAACATTGGCGGATTCATCGGTGTGAGCGCGCCGCCAGCCCCTAATATTTCGACGCGGTAATAAGTATCAGAGCGGTCTAATAAGTATCAGAGCGGTCTAAGAAAAGTATCAGAGCGGGCTAATAAGTATCCGATCGGGCTAATAAATTTTTAGCGGCGGCGGCCGCCAAGAATGCCGCCCAATAACCCGCGAATTATTTCCCGACCGATTTGCGACCCGACAGTGCGAACTGCGCTCTTGGCGAGCGTTTCCATCAAACCGGCTTGATGCCCGCCGCGCGGCCCGGCCGATCCCATCAGAATGGAACCCAGCGCGCCCAGCGCACCACCCGCGGTCTGCGCCCCGGTGGGCGCCTGTCCAGCGGGGGCCTCTGGCAGCGTCGACACTTTTTCGTGCGTACGCGCCTGGAGCTTTTCATAGGCGGACTCCCGGTCGACGGCATTCTCGTAGTGGCCGTAAATCACCGAGGTTTTGATCGTTTGTTGGCGCTCTGCTTCATGGAGCGGGCCGATACGCGAACCGGGTGGTAACACAAAGGCTCGTTCCACCATATTCGGCCGGCCCTTTTCGTCGAGAAACGAAATCAGCGCCTCGCCGACCTGCAACTCGGCAATAGCCTGTTCGGCATTGAATTTTGGATTGGCACGCATCGTCTGCGCGGCCGCCTTGACGGCTTTCTGATCCCTGGGGGAAAACGCGCGCAAAGCATGCTGCACTCGATTGCCCAATTGACCCAGAACGGTTTCCGGCACATCCAGTGGATTTTGAGTGACAAAATACACGCCAACGCCTTTGGAGCGAATCAATCGCACCACCTGCTCGATTCGCTCCAGCAGCACCTTGGGCGCCTCGGAAAACAGCAGGTGCGCTTCGTCGAAGAAAAACACCAATTTTGGTTTCTCCAGATCCCCTACCTCCGGCAAATGCTCGAACAACTCCGAGAGCAGCCACAAGAGGAAGCTTGAATACAGCTTGGGCGAATTGAGAAGCTTGTCCGCAGCAAGAATGTTGATCACCCCGCGGCCCTCGCCGTCAGTCTGCATCAGGTCAGCGATATCGAGCATCGGTTCGCCGAACATGGCCTCTGCGCCCTGTTGCTCCAGAGCAAGCAACCCGCGTTGTATGGCCCCGACTGATGCCGCAGACACATTGCCATATTGCGTCTGATACTCGCGCGCGTTCTGCGACACATGCTGCAACATCGCGCGAAGATCCTTCATGTCCAACAACAACAAACCATTGTCGTCGGCGATCTTGAAGCTCAAAGCGAGTACGCCTTGCTGAGTGTCGTTCAAATTGAGCATACGCCCCAACAGCAACGGCCCCATGTCGGAAATGGTCGTGCGCGCGGGATGGCCGCTCTTGCCCCACACATCCCAAAACACCACTGGGCTCGCCACAAAGGCGAAATCGGCAATTTCAAGAAGATCCAATCGCTCCTTGATTTTCGGATTCATCGCGCCTGCACTGGCAAGGCCGGCGAGATCGCCCTTGACGTCGGCCATGAACACCGGCACACCTGCCTGGGAAAACGCCTGCGCCATGGTTTGCAGACTGACGGACTTGCCCGTGCCCGTCGCTCCGGTAATCAGTCCGTGTCTATTGGCCAAGCCGGGAAGAATGGAAATTTCTTCGGTTCCGGCGCGGGCAATCTTGAGGGGATCGGCCATTGGTTACTCCTGTGTCGCTGAAACGCGATTCATTGCGGGAAGTTTCAGTTCGTCAAACGTTGGCACTGGCGGCAACTGAGCAACGCGGCGCGGCAACAGCGAGCGCGCGCAACTTGCCGTTGGTGATAGCTGGAAGATTCGACGTCAGGTTATTCCATGTCACTTGCACCTGCCCCGAGAGCAAGTAACTTGATTTGACTATCAGTTTGCAGGGATTCCTTTCCATTTGAAAACGAAGGGAACCCAGTTTATAAGCGCTTTGACATCAGCCATTGCGGAGGCGAGACCCTTTTCTGCCAAATTGTAGTCATTACAAACTATTGGTTCTGATTCCCCAGCATTTACAGCAACTGAAGCAATCCCTTTCAGACTGAAACCCTTCCTTATCGGCCACAATACAATATATCCCCTCTCGAGAAATAATTGTATTGTTGACCAGGAGTAGTTTAGCCTTCTAAGGATGTCGATGATTGCCTTGTCAATGCCGGAATTTCGCACGTCTACTGCAATGTCCTCGGTGCGGCTCAACCTTTCTGCCGCACCGCCAGCACCGCCTGATTGCGCAGTGTCTTCAGGAGGTTCAGCTCCTCGGGTTTGAATCGCAGGCGATCGGCTTTGTCGGCATCGCCATAGATCAGCGCCAGCAGCCGGCCGTCGACCATGATGGGGAACAGCACCATTCCGCGGGCGGAAAAACTGCTTCGATACCAATCGGGGATGTAACCCTTGATTTTGTCTGCGTCGACATCTTCGATACAGATATCGGCGCCCTTTTCGGTTGCCGCATAGAAAACGTCGCGGCTTTTTCCCAACGGAATGGAAAAAGTTTTTTTGACGATGTTCTCAACGTCATCACCGAAACCAAAACGCGCGCGAAGGCTGTTGGTCTTGTTATCGCGAATGCAAAGCAGCACCCGTTTGAACCCGATTCCCCGGTACATGGTCTCCAGAATGATGCGCAGCACGTCATTCAGCTCGAATTTCCCCATCAGGGTATTGGTGATGTCCTGGACGCCCGCGGTCAGCACCGCCTGGCGGTTGTCGTTTGCCGGTTCGCCCTCTGGAGTAAACAGTTCAGTGGGGTCGGCGTCCGGCAACCGGGTTTGTTCAGACAACGTGGTCGTTTCGTCCGGAACGAAAGGCTTTTTCTCCACCGTCCAGCCCTTTGCGTGCTCGATGACTTTGCTCTTTTTCATCGATGGGCCGAGCATGTCAGCATCCGCGCCGAGTGCCTTGACGGATGCCGCCACCGCAGAGGCCAGAATTTCAATGCTGACGCCGGCGTCGCCTCGATATCTTGCAGCAAGTTCAGCAAGCAAGTGGTCGCGATCGCCTGAGGCGCGCACCACGTCGCACAGCTTGTTCGCCAGATCGGCCACCACCCGCAGGCGGTCATTCCGGAAAGCCGGCGCGCCGACGACTTTTTCGCTGACCGGACGCATGCTCGCCACAATCTGATCCGGGAAATTCCATTTGCGCGCCACGCACATGCCGAGGTCGTCGTAACTGACACCCAGGATCTCCTTTGCTGCCAGCGATTCATTCATGCTGCGGGCACGCACCAGTTCCTCGATGGCGTGTTTTTCCTCCGGTAAATAAAACATCACCAACAAACGGCCCAGGCGGTGAAACATGGCGCAGATGAAGACCTCTTCAGTGCCGCAGGTGCCAAGTTTTTGCGCCAGATCGCGCGCCAGCATTCCTGAAAAATAGGTCGCCGCAACCTCGTCTTTCATGGCGGCGGCCTGGGCCTTGTTTTCCAGATGATCAAAGAGCAGCAACGACATGGCCACTTCACGCACGCCATTCACGCCGAGGATGGCGACCGCCCGCGATACCGTGCTGATTGAACCACCGAACTGGGAGAAATAAGCGGTATTGACGATTTTCAGCATCTTGCTGGTCAGTGCAACGTCCTTGAGGATGCCGTTGCACAACACGCTGATGGGTTCCCGGTCTGATGCGATGATCCGATTGACTGTGGTTAGCGTGCCTCCCAGCGCGGGAAAATCGCTCTTGTGCTGGATTCGCCGCAGCAGAAACTCCAGTGTTCCGCTGTTCGGATTGGCGCTCTTGGCATCCTTGTCGTCGCCGGCCACATATTCGGCCAAAGCCGTGGCCATGGCCTCGGCAGAGGCGAAACGATCCTCCGCGCGCTTGGCCAGTGCCTGCATGACGATTGCATTGAGTTTTGCATCGACGCCCGTATTGCGTTGCGCCACCGGCACAAACTCTTCGGTGACGATCCGGTTGAGCGTCTCGAACATGTTCGCGCCTTTGACGGGCGGCGCACCGGTGAGCATTTCGTAGAGCATCACGCCCACCGAGAACTGATCGCAGGCAGGCGTATAAATTTTCTCGGAAATCCACTCGGGCGCCATGTAGGACGGCGTGCCCTGCAGCACCCCGTCGCTGGATTTGCCGCCCGCCGATTGCCGGGCAATGCCGAAATCCATGATGCGCGGGATGGAACGGTCGGTGAGCATGATGTTGGCCGGCTTGATATCCCGATGCAGCACGCGCTTGCCATGTGCACAGGCAAGGCCGCGCAAAACGCCAATGGCGATATCCACCGCCTGCCGGTCGGGCAGGCGTTTTTGCGCCTTGATCGCCGCGGACAGGGAAATCCCGGGTACATATTCGAACACCAGGTATGGCGATTGGTCTTCTTCGCCGGCGTCGTACAGGGTGACGATGTTGGGATGCGCCAGACGCGAACCCATGCGCGCTTCATCGATCAGCATCTGCACCAGCATCGCGTGCTGCGCGGGGTCGTGCTGGCCCAGCCGCAAAGTTTTCAGCGCCACTTCGCGCTCCAGGCGGGTGTCATTGGCCAGGTAAACCGTGCCCTGGGCGCCCGAGCCCAGTTCACTAAGCAGCTCGAATCGCCCGATTCGTCGCGTCAAGGTTGGTGCCAGTACCGCGGACATACCCGATCTCCCCTGCGCAAGCCTTTGTTTGCCACACTGTTTTTATTCCGCATGACGACGCCAGAAAAATGCCAGAGAACAAGCATTGGCGTGCTTCTCCAGGCATCGCAGGCATTTATCCGCCGCCGCTTCCGGGGCCAGCAGCGCATCGGATTCGTCTTTACGTTTTACGGCCATTCGAGGAAAAACTTCAATGCTCGCCGGCGTTGATCAGCCCCGCCGCACCGGCGGCTTCAACAGCACGAAAAATAACGAGCCAAGGCCTCCGTGTCGAAGGCGGCAAACGCCCGCGCCACCGACCTCGAACGCATGGAAGGCATGGATGAACTTGCTAAAACCTTGACCGCACGAGGACATGAAGTGCGCGTGGGCGGCGCGGGGAGCGGGATGCATTTAATCTCTGTCACTCCACGAGGATTGACTGGCGCAGCGGATCCGAGGAGGGAGGGACCCGCCCGTGTCACCGGGTGAATCTTCTAACGCCCGAACAAACCTTTGAGCCTATCCTTGACCGCGTCCGTGGCCGAAGGCGGGGTCGCCCCGCCCTTGGCGGGCGCGGCATCCGCGGACTTCCCGCCGCCAAACAAATTGCCGATGCTGCGTCCGATGCCGGAGAACAGCGCCCCGTACTGAATGTCGTATTTCACGGCATCGAAGCTTCCGTACACCTTCACCGGAACGGTAAGGCCAGCGGCATCGTCGCGCCCCTGCTGTCCGGTTGCGGTCGCCACCAGCGTCGCACGGGCGGTGTAGTCGAGTTTGGAATTGCCGATATCGATATCGCCACTGCCGCCAACGCGCACAAAGGGCGATTTCATCGACAGATCCTCGTTATGCGCCACCCCATTCTTGATGGCGAAACTCGCGCTCATTTCGGAAAAATCGGTTTTTTGCGTTCTATCGCCGGCCTGAGTACCTGATTTGGATCCCAATAAACTGGCCTTGCGAAAGGTTTCCGCCAGATTGATGCCTTTGTAGGCGCCATCCTTTAACTGTATTTTGGCGCTGCCCGCCAGGGCCCGTTTCATCCCGCCCACGGTTGCACCGGCCATGGTGATATCTAAGGTCACATCGCCCTTGCCTTCGAGTATGTCTTTGTCCGCGAGGTCACGAAGTAGCGGATTGATCGAGACGCCAAGCACCGATTCCTTTATCGCGATCTGATTGCCATTGGCGTCCGCCGAAAGGCTGCCGGTGAGCGTGCCATCGTAAAGACTCGCCGAATGCGGCGCCACATCGAGCCTGCCGTTGGCGAGCTTGATCTCGGCCTTGATATTGGCGAGCCGTACCCGCTGGGCCTGTAGCGCGCCAATCTGGATCTTGCCCGTGACGGTTCTCCCCTTGAGTACGGCAAGATCCACGGGCGGATCCGCGCCGCTGCTCTTGTCTCCATCTGGTCGCAGGTATCGATCCAGGTTGAGCTTGTCGATATTGAGATCGAAATTCGCGTTCAGCGGCTGCAATTTCGTCGCACTCAACTTCGCCTGAAGGTTCGATTCATCGAATTTCGTCACGATCTCCGCAGCCAGCGTCTGCCGGGCCATATTGGCCTTGAACGAGGCCTGAATCGGCAAGGTGACGGATTTCTGCGGAATCATTGGGCCACCCAAAGTCACATTGGCAACAATCTTGGGCAGGTCCAAGGCCTTATCCGCAAGATTGGCGAGGAGGCGCGTGCTGATTTGCGCCTTGACGGTATTGCCCTGAGTGTTCGCATCGACATCGATATTGATACCAGGAATCGACAGCGCGGATGCCGACCCGGTCACCGCGTCGATTTTGAGATTCGCATTAACACTGCGCTGAGGGCCGGCTATTTTCAACGCGCCGGTCACCGCGGAGCCAGATGCCTTGGCGGGCGTGACTTCAATTCGCGGCGCCGCGAGCGTCAAGGTAAGATTATCCCGATCAACGGTTCCGCTGGCCTCGACCTTGAGTCCATTGACATCCACCAGATTCCTGCTGCCATCGACAGCGACATCCCCTGTCACGCCAACACTCAAGCCCCGCAAACTGGCGGCGTTTCCGACGACCTTGGCTTCCAGCTTGGAGAACGCGAACGACTGACGCGCAAGATTCATCTTTGCCGAACCGGACACCGATATTTTTAAGCCCAAATCCGGGCGCTTACCCGCCACATTGACGCTCATCGAGATAGGGCTGGGCGCGTCGTCCTCCAGGCGGCCGGTTTTCAAATTGAATCCAGAAACCGCGACCTCCTGACCCGTGGATTCATCGCGATAGGCAATTTGTGCGCCCTCAATCTTGACTTCCGCGATTCGAATTTTCGGCGGTTCGCGCTTTTGACCGTCATCAGTGGCCGCGGGTTTGTCGCCCGCAGCCTTGGCGGGGGCGAGCAGATCCTGAAAATTGAACTGGCCATTCTTCGCTTTGACGATGTTTGCCTTCAACCCCGACAATGCAAGCGCTTCCACCGCGATCTCACCACTGAGAATAGGAAATACGCGCACGCCGAGTTCCAGGGAATCAAGGGCCACGAAAACCTTGTCGCTTGCGGGCTCCGAGAGAACAGTCTTTCCCAGCGATAAGCCGGCGACGGGAAAAATGCGTACCTTGGGATCTCCCTCGATCGTCAGAGTGCGTTGCTTCTCCTCTTTGAGATAGCGCTCAAGCCGCGATTTGACAAATGCACCATCGACGATCGCCACCGCCGCGCCCAATGCCACGACACACAACACCAGCAAGCCAACAATGGCGTAGATGCAAATTCTCAGAATTTTCATAGCACTCCCAAGGGATTGCAGATTGACATCCGTCTATTCACACACGAAGTACAGGGACTCCTCGGACTTTGCACCGAAAACACCGAACGAAACCCGGCCGGTTCCACGCAACGGGGATTGATCGCGCTTGAGCATTATTTCGCGGTCTCCATCAATGTGAAGGAAAGTACCGTTGGTGGATTCGTCAATCAGATAATACTGCGCGCCGCGGCGCTCGATCCTGGCATGCCGTCTGGACGCCGTTTTTTCCTTGATATGCAAATCGGCTGCCGGGTCCCTGCCCAAAATTAAGACACTCTTATCAGTTGGAAAATCCAGCGACTGCCCGCCAAGCGTGAGGTGCAAAACGGCCTGTACGTGCGCGCTGGAAGCCATACCCGCAAGTTGCGTGGCCTCCTCGTTTTCTTCCCAGATCACATCGTAGACCTGCAATTCGTCCTGTTTGCCCTTGATGGAAATCACCGACAGGTCGCGCAACCCCTTGCGCATTTCCACCGGCAGCGCCATCGCGGTCGCGCCACTGGTGTAGATTTCCGTCGCTTTCGCCAGACCCGCGAGCCGCGCCGCGGTATTGACGCCGTCACCCCAAAAATCGCCCTTGTCCTCAAGCACCGGGCCATAGTGAAATCCAATGCGGATGGCAAGCTTTATGCCCGAGACGGGTAGCATGACACTGATTTTGAGTTGCATGGATTTCGCCGCGTCGCAGGCACTGGCCGCGGATCGAAACACCGCCATGATCTCGTCGCCAATGGTTTTGACCACATGGCCCTCATAGGCGGCGACCGATTCCTGCAACAGATTGAGACACGCTTCTATCGCTTTGGCGGCCGGCTTGTCGCCCAGCTTTTCGTAGATGGACGTGCTGTCGCAGACGTCGGCGAAAAGAATCGCGCGTTGCTGGGAGACTAGGGTCATGCCGCGAATGCTACTGCATCGGACTAGTTATTGCCTTCCGGACCGAATCGAGGACCGACACAGCGCGAATTGCAATTCACCTTTATTTCTGGCCCCTCACCGACCCCCAACTATTCTCATTACTTGGGCGCCATCACTTTGCGAGTGAAAGTTTTGCGCTCCGTTTTGTCCTCGATTTCGTCGGCAATCAGCAAATACAACTCGGATTCATCGCGCGCCCTCATCGCCGCGCGTTTGACCAACTACCCGCGCCAGCGGCCCCAAACATTGAGACTAGGCCGCCTCTGCCTTGGCGAGAATGGCCTGCGACATAAATTGGTCGCGTACGTTCGAACTTTCCTTACCGCGCGGCTTCAATCCAAGCCGGTGATATGGGCGGTTCCGAACCGCCCGGCCCGCATTTCCCCGGACGTTTCATGCACAATTGCGTCCTTGTCAAAAGTGGTCCGGGGAAATATAAATGCTGGAAGTCTCGACGCTATGCTGCCTGCGAGGCGAGCGCGAAGTTTTTCGCGATGTGACATTTTCCGTCGGCTCCGGCCAATGGGTTCATGTTCGCGGCGAAAATGGCGCCGGTAAGACCACGCTTTTGAGGGCATTGACCGGCTTGCTGCGGCCCACCGCCGGCACGATTGCCTGGAACGGACAAACCTTGCACGCTCTCGGCGAGGAGTATCACCGGTCCATCCTGTATCTGGGTCATGCGAATGGAATAAAGGACGACTTGGATGCGCAGGAGAATCTGCGCGCGGTGCAAGCCATCGCGGATTCTTCGTCCGAAGTGCAGGTAACTGACGCCATGCGTGCGCTTGGCCTTGATCCCGCGAACACAACACCGATACGCGCACTCTCTCAAGGTCAAAAAAGACGTGTCGCCCTTGCGCGTCTGGCGCTTGGCGATGCAAGGCTATGGATTCTGGACGAACCATTCGCGGCGCTGGATACAGGCGCAATAAGCTCGGTATTGGCCCTGATGGACCGTCACCTCAAAAAAGGCGGCGCCCTCGTGCTAACCAGCCACCAAACCGTGGCGCTTACCCAACCCGGCACTGAAGTATGGATCGGTCCGTCGAATGGCGCTTTGAACAACTCCTTGAACGGCGCTTTGAACAACTCCTTAATCGGCGCTTTGAACAACTCCTTAATCGGCAAAACAGCGTGAACGTCTTCACTGCAATTCTTCGACGCGACCTTTTGCTTGCAATGCGGCGAAAATCGGATCTGGCCATGACCCTGTTCTTTTTTATCATGGTCACCAGTCTTTTTCCACTAGCCATTGGCCCGGAGACCGCGCAATTGCGCGCCATCGCGCCTGGCGTGCTCTGGGTGGCAGCGCTGCTGGCGTCGATGCTTTCCCTGCCGCGCATGTTCGAGGCCGATTATCTGGATGGCACGCTTGAGCAATTGGCCTTGTCACCACAGCCCCTGGCCTTGATCGCATTGGCGAAAATAATCGCGCATTGGCTGGGTTCTTGCCTGCCACTGGTTCTGCTGGCGCCGCTGCTGGCGCTGCAATTCGGTCTGGATTCCCGCGCCATCGCAATGTTGTGCGTTTCACTGGCGCTGGGAACGCCGTTGCTCTCGCTTCTTGGCGCCATCGGCGCGGCCCTGACATTGGGGGTGCGCGGCGGCGGCGTTCTGGTGGCGTTGTTGCTGATGCCCTTGTATGTACCGGTGCTCATCTTTGGCGCCGGCATGGTCGAGGCCGATGCCTCTGGCTTGGGCGCCAACGCCAATCTGTCTCTGTTGGGCGCCATGCTTGCAGGGAGCCTGTTTCTCGCACCGCTGGGAACGGCCAGCGCACTGCGCATAGCGTTAGAATAGGCCGCAAATGTTCAAGCTTATTTACTGGTTGCGCTACGCTTCCCCGCAGACTTTCTATCCGCTTGCCGGACGTATGATTCCCTGGTTCGCGGGCGCAGCCGCCACATTTGCGGCGATTGGCTTGTACGTCGGATTCTTCCTTGCCCCAACCGACGCGCAGCAAAGCGAGGTCTACCGGGTAATATTCATCCACGTGCCCGTATCCTGGATGTCGATGTTCATTTATCTGGTGATGGCCGCCTGGGCGGCGATTGGCTTGGCGCTCAATACCCGCCTGTCATTCATGATGGCGCGCGCACTGGCTCCCACCGGCGCCATGTTCGCGTTCCTGTCGCTATGGACTGGCGCCTTATGGGGCAAACCCACCTGGGGCACCTGGTGGGTGTGGGACGCCCGCCTGACCTCGGAACTAATCCTTCTGTTTCTGTATCTTGGCGTAATGGCCTTGCAATCGGCAATCGACGATCAGCGCCGCGGTGATCGCGCGGGCGCGCTGCTGGCCATCATCGGCGCAATCAATGTGCCCATCATCTATTTTTCCGTAATTTGGTGGAATACGCTGCACCAGGGCGCCTCGGTCAGCCTGACCCGCGCCCCCTCCATGGCGATGACCATGCTTGCGGGCATGCTGCTCATGAGCCTTGCGTGCTGGATGTACAGCATCGCGGTCAGCCTGGCGCGCGCCCGCTGCATCATGATCGAGCGCGAAGCGCGCACCGCGTGGGTGGCCAATCTGGTGGGGAGCGAAAAATGAACTGGGGCAGCCCCGCCGAATTTTTCGCCATGGGCGGCTATGCGTTATATGTCTGGGGCAGCTTCGCCATGTGCGCATTCGCGGTTACCATTGAAACCATTCTAGTGATGCAGTGTCGAAAACGCTTGCTGCTTGCTTTGAAAAAAGAAACGTCACAAAAATGAATCCTGATAAATCATGAAACCACGCCATAAACGCATCGCATTCATTGCCTCCGGCGTAGCGTGCCTGGGAGTAGCCATCGCCCTGGTACTCAACGCCTTCCAGAGCAATTTGGTGTTCTTTCACAGTCCATCGGATGTGCTGGCCGGCAAGGCGCCGATGGACAGAACCTTCCGCGTTGGTGGCATGGTTGAAAATGGAACCGTCAAGCGCGTGGGCGACGGCTTGACGGTGCAGTTCGTGGTGACCGATACCGAGAAGAACATTTCGGTCGCCTACAAGGGGACGCTGCCCGATTTGTTTCGCGAGGGCAAGGGCGTGGTCGCGCAAGGCAAACTTCGTCCCGACGGCGTGTTTCAGGCCAGTGAAGTACTCGCCAAGCACGACGAAAACTACATGCCACCCGAGGCCGCGCAGGCCATAGAACACGCGCAGAAAGCGTCCAAGTCAATAAAGTAGCAATGCGCCATGGCGTTCGGAATAAAATTCGCCACGAAACAATTAATTTATAAGCCTCGCTCGCGCCGCACTAGGCCGCGAGCCAAACAGGAGACTAAACTTGATCGCTGAACTGGGCCATTTCTCGCTGATTCTCGCGCTATTCGTGGTGACGGCACAGGCATTGCTGCCGCTGGCAGGCGCTGCCCGAAACAACAGATCATGGATGGCGCTTGCGCACCCCGCGGCGCAGCTTCATTTTGCATTGATCGCGATCGCCTTCGCTTGCCTGGCAGCCTCTTTTGTCAAAAACGACTTTTCCGTGTTGTATGTCGCCAATCAGTCGAATTCGCAGTTGCCGCTCGAATATCGCATCGCCGCGATCTGGGGCGGACACGAGGGCTCACTATTGCTCTGGAGCCTGATGCTTGCCGCGTGGACCATCGCGGTGTCCCTGTTCTCGCGGCAATTGCCGCAGGCCATGGTGGCGCGGGTACTTGGCGTATTAGGCCTGGTCAGCATCGGATTTCTGCTTTTTATTCTCTTGACATCGAATCCCTTCGAGCGCCTGTTGCCCGCCGCGCCGGATGGCCGCGATCTCAACCCGCTGCTGCAAGACCCCGGGCTCATTATTCATCCGCCCATGCTTTACATGGGTTACGTCGGATTTTCGGTGGCATTCGCGTTTGCGATCGCAGCCCTGCTGGCCGGGCAACTGGACGCCGCATGGGCACGCTGGTCGCGACCCTGGACTACTGCCGCCTGGATTTTCATGACCCTGGGCATCGCGCTGGGTAGCTGGTGGGCATATTACGAACTGGGCTGGGGCGGATGGTGGTTCTGGGACCCGGTGGAGAACGCCTCCTTCATGCCCTGGCTGGTGGGCACGGCCCTCCTGCATTCACTGGCCGTCACCGAGAAACGCGGCAGCTTCAAGAGTTGGACGGTGTTATTGGCCATCAGCACGTTTTCACTGTCGCTGATGGGAACCTTTCTGGTTCGCTCAGGCGTGCTGACCTCGGTGCATGCCTTTGCCACCGATCCCAAGCGGGGAATTTTCATCCTCATATTTCTCGCCATCGTCGTCGGCGGATCGCTGGCGCTATTTGCATGGCGAGCGCCCAAGGTGCGCATGGGCGGATCATTCGAATTGGCCTCGCGCGAAACGCTGCTTCTCACCAACAATGTGCTGCTGGTGGTGGCCGCGTGCACAGTGCTGCTGGGCACGCTCTATCCTCTGATCGTCGATGCCTTGGGCCTGGGCAAGTTATCCGTGGGGCCGCCGTATTTCAATTCGGTGTTCGTGCCGCTGATGGTGCCCTTGTTCATACTCATGGCATTGGGGCCATTGACCGCATGGAAGCAAGCCGATCTGCGCGCCGTATTGCGGCGCATGCCGATCGCGCTTGTGGTCGCCCTCATCGCGGGATTGGGGTTTTCGGCCTTGCTTGGAGAAGTAAAATTCGCCGCGGTGCTGGGCATTGGCTTGGCCACCTGGATCGCGGGCGGCATCACCATCACGATACTCGAGCGATTGCGGGTCAACAGTGTGGATGGATTCGTCTCCACTTTGGGACGCCAGCCAAGCTCATGGTATGGCATGCACCTCGCGCATCTGGGCATCGCGATTTCCGTGGTGGGTGTGACCGTGGTCAGCAATTTTGAGAGTGAAAAAGACGTTCGAATGGTCCCGGGCGATATGGTCTCGATTGGCGGCTACGACTTGCGCATGGTGGCGGTGCGCGAAACCGAGGGCCCGAATTACCGTGCGCTCACCGGTGAATTTGATATGTCGAAAAATGGCGCAAGCCTTCGAAGCATGTTCCCCGAGAAACGTTTCTACCCGTCGACCGCCATGCCCATGACCGAGGCAGCCATAGACACCGGCCTTCTGCGCGATGTCTATGTGTCCTTGGGCGAAGCATTGCCCGATGGCGCCTGGACCGTGCGCGTTTATCACAAGCCCATGGTCGATTGGATCTGGGGCGGCGCGCTGTTCATGGCCTTGGGTGGGTTGCTTGCGGTTCTGGACAAGCGCTACCGTCTTGGCGCGAGGCGGCCGGAAACCGCGCCCAATCGGTCTGAAATAGGGGCCCGCGCGTGAGTCGATATCTCTGGCCGCTGGGAATTTTCCTGGTACTGGTGGGATTTCTAGGCGTCGGTCTTACACTCAATCCCCGCGAAATACCCTCACCGCTGGTGGGCAAGATGGCGCCTGCCTTCGAATTACCGCGCCTTCATGAACCCGGCAAAAACTTTTCGCCTGCCGAAATGAAAGGCCGCGTCTGGCTGCTCAATGTCTGGGCCTCATGGTGCGTATCCTGCCGCGACGAGCACCCGCTGCTGGTATCCCTTGCCAAGGCGAAGCTGGTGCCTATCTACGGCCTGAATTACAAAGACCCGCGCGAGGACGCGCTACGCTGGTTGAAACAGTTCGGCGATCCCTATGATATGAGCGTGGCCGACGTCGATGGCCGCACTGGCATCGACTATGGCGTGTATGGCGTGCCGGAAACCTACGTGATCGACAAGGCCGGCATGATTCGTTACAAACACATCGGGCCGGTGAATCGGGAATCTCTGCAAAATACCATTTTGCCGCTCATCGCAGAGTTGGAGCGCTGATGCGTACATTGAGGCCCACATTGATGCGCGTATCGATGCTTACGCTAAAGGACTGGTTCGCGAACGTCTTCAGGACCGGGTTCATGACGGGGTTCTCGACGCGGTTCACGACCGGCGTTGTCATTATTGCCTTGATCCCCACGCCTGGTTTCGCGGCCGATGCCCTGCCGGTAGCCGACAATCCCGCGGTCGAACAACGTTTGGTTGAAATTTCCGCCGAATTGCGATGCCTGGTCTGCCAGAACGAATCCCTCGCGGCGTCGCGCGCGACGCTTGCGATCGATCTGCGCCGGGAAGTTCGCGATCGTATCGTGCGCGGAGAATCTGACGATGCCATTAGAACCTACCTGGTCGAGCGCTATGGCGATTTCATTCTTTACCGTCCGCCATGGAAAGCCTCCACCTTGCTTTTGTGGCTGGGCCCTATCCTGCTGCTCGCCACGGGCTTGACGCTTCTGTTCCGGCAGTTGCGCCGACGCGCTACCCGTTCCGTCGCCAGCGAGTCGATTAATGTCGCCTTGAGCGCGGAGGAGCGGGAGCAGCTCGCGCATTTGCTTTCAGGCGAAAAAGCAACTGACAACGAAAAAGGGTCACACAAATGAGCGGTTTTTTCATCGGCGCGGGCGCCCTAATAACCGTAGCGCTTTTAATGCTGCTGTATCCGCTGTTGCGCCGCGACACGCTCGATTCCTCCAACGCCCGCAGCAAGATCAATGCGCGCGTCTACAAAGATCAGCTCGCCGAACTCGATATTGATCGATCCAACGGCATCATTGATTCCACCGCCTATGAACAATCGCGCAATGAACTGGAGCGTCGCGCGCTGCAAGACATCGGCGAGAACGAGGATAAGGCGACACGCTCGACGCGCTGGCCCGCGATCGTGATGGTAAGCGTCATTCCCTTCGCGGCGATCGCGACCTACGCGATGCTGGGCAATCCCTCAACAATGTTCGAGGCGGTCGACCAGCACGCAATGTCGACGGGCAAGATTCAAAGCATGGTCGCCAATCTCGCTGAGCGACTGGAGAAAAATCCCGGCGATCTCAAAGGCTGGGTGATGCTGGGCCGCGCCTACAAGGCCATGGGCCGTTTCCCGGAATCCATTCAGGCGTTCGAGCGCGCCGGCGTGGCTCTCGATGAGGACCCGCAATATCTGATCGATTTTGCCGAAGCGCTTGCGCGTGGCGACCGGGATAACTTTCAAAAACGCGGCGCGCCGTTAATAGCACGCGCACTGAAGATCGATCCGGACCACACGCCCTCGTTGCTGTTCGCCGGCAGCTCCGCGTTCGAGCGCGGAGATTATAAAACCGCCTCCCGCCATTGGAAAAAAGTACTCGCCGGCCTGCCGCCGGACTCAGAGGAGGCGCGCGCGGTCGCCGAGGCCATTTCACGCGCCGATGGGGGCCTCGCCCAGGGCAAGTCCGCCAAAAATTCCGGCTTGGCACGCGTGAATCAAGAGCCTCCCGCGAATGTCAGCAAGACCGCTGCCGCTGCGGGCAGCACCCCGGGGGTCGCCGGCGTGGTTTCGCTCTCGCCCCCACTGACCTCAAAGGTGGGCCCGAATGACACCGTGTTCGTGTTCGCTCGCGCTGCCGAAGGCCCGCGCGCCCCCTTGGCCATCATCCGCGCACAGGTCCGCGATCTGCCGCTGAAATTCGTGCTCGATGACTCGCAGGCGATGTCCCCGGAATTGCGCATTTCGAAATTCGCGAAAGTTCGCGTCGAAGCCCGTATCTCAAAGAGCGGCAACGCAACGCCGCAATCCGGCGACCTGCTAGGCGCGAGTGAAGTTGTCGCCATAGGCACGCGCGATTTGCGCGTGGTGATTGCAAAACCGGTTCCTTAGTGGGCGCTGGCTAATCCCGTTTCTTCAAAAAGCGCACGGGTAATCCGCAAATGATTAGGCTAATCGCATCGGCATGCCGCGCAAAATAATCGAGGCAACCGGAATGACACTCTCTTAAGTCCGAAATCCGGGACAAAGAATAAACTGACTCTGCTTTATTCAGAAACCGCGTTTTTATACGGATGATGTTTATCGGTATAAAAACGCGGTTCGCCTGCGGCAGCGCTGCAAAAATCTTCAGCAAACCGCTCGCCACAGGAGGGGACGGGCCAAAAACCCTTAAGCAAGTGCCATTCGGGTCGACCGTTACCTGCTTGGTCGTAGCTTGCGCATCAGTGCCGCCAGCCCCTTGATTATCCATCGCACCAGCACAATTGCGATCACTGCGAGCAACATCAGGCATGCGAGAAACACCATCGGGTGCGTGCTCGCCAGCCACAGACCAAGCGGCAATGCCGCGTCCTCGACAAGCGAGGCCCCCCAATTGGAAAATGGCTCGGGCGAAGTATTGAGCATCGCACGTGTTCCGGATTTGGACAGATGCGTACCACCGGCGACGGTTCCGCCAAGGATTGCCGCCGCGAACGTGATACCGGCGCCAGCGTCGCCAAACACCGCAGCGGCCAACGCGGCGCCGGCGGGAATGCGAATGAAGGTATGGACCGCATCCCACAGGCTATCCACCCATGGAAATTTATCGGCGAAAAATTCAATGAAACTCATGAATCCGCTCGCCGCGAGAACCATCGGGTTCTGCAGCAGGTTCAAGTGCGCCGGCAATTCGACCCAACCCAGATAAGCGGCGATTCCCACCAAAAACAAGGTGGCATACAAGCGCAGCCCGCTGCCCCAGGCAAGCCCGGCGGCTATGGCGAGATCGGCAAGCGGCGGCATGGATGGGTCCTGGGACGAGATATCGCAGGCGGGAAATCGATTGCCGCGCTCAGGTGTTCTGGATCACGATATTGGGAAATTTCGAACTCATATCTTTGGCCTGCTCTGAGAGCTTCACAGCAATGCGCCGGGCGATCTTGCGATAAATTTCTGCGGCCACACTGTTGGGATCGGCGACCACCGTGGGCGTACCCGAATCGGCCTGCTCGCGGATCTTGATGTCCAGGGGCAACTGGCCGAGCAATTCAGTGCCGTAGTCACTGCACATTTTTTCGGCACCTCCGGAACCGAAGATCGCCTCCTGATGACCGCATTTGGAACAACTATGCATGGACATATTCTCGACGATGCCCAGTATGGGAATACTCACCTTCTCGAACATTTTGAGTCCCTTGCGTGCGTCTATCAAGGCGATGTCCTGCGGCGTGGTGACAATCACCGCGCCTGTCACTGGCACCTTTTGCGCCAGCGTCAACTGAATGTCGCCGGTTCCAGGCGGCAGATCGACGATCAGGTAATCGACATCGCGCCATTTGGTCTGGTTCACCAACTGTTCGAGAGCCTGCGTCACCATCGGGCCACGCCACACCATGGGTGTATCGGCGGCAATCATGAAGCCTATGGAAATCGCCTGGATCCCATGACCCATCATCGGCTCCATATTTTTCCCGTCTTTCGATTCGGGCTTGCCGGTGATTCCCAGCATCATCGGTTGCGACGGGCCATAAATATCCGCGTCCAGAATCCCCACCGTCGCGCCCTCGTCAGCAAGCGCCAGCGCCAAATTGACGGCGGTAGTCGATTTCCCCACGCCGCCCTTGCCCGAGGCCACCGCAATAATGTTTTTCACGCCGGCAACCAACTTCACGCCGCGCTGCACCGAGTGCGCCTGAATGCGGCTTGAAACCTTCACCTCGACCTTCGCCACCCCAGGCAGTTTCGCCAAACAAGCTTGTATCGCCTGGCCAATCGGCTCGCGCTGCGTGCGGCTGGGATAAGCCAAGGTCGCTTCGACCGAGACATGTCCGCCGTCGACCTTGATATTTGTCACCGATTTGGTGGTCACAAGATCTTTGCCGGTATTGGGATCGATCACCGCTCGCAAGGCTTGCGTGATCTGATCTTGAGTAATCGCCATAACTGTCACTCCGACAAAGGTTGGGTGTTCATTTTACTGTTTATAAGTCCGGAATCGTTCTAAGCCGCGCTAAAATAAGGGCTTTTCACGCTGTAACGAACCAGTGGGCATTCTCCCATCCCTAGATCGGTATTTAATTGAACCACACCATGCCCCGCCGCCTCTTCGTCACCACCGCCCTACCCTACGCCAATGGACCGTTCCACATCGGACATATCATGGAATACATCCAGGCCGATATCTGGGTGCGATTTCAGCGCATGCTGGGAAACGAAGTGCACTTCATGGGCGCCGACGACGCGCATGGTGCGCCCATCATGCTGGCGGCAGAAAAAGCGGGGATTTCGCCTTCGGAATTCATCGAGGGAATCGCCGCTGGCCGCAAGCAATATCTCGATGGGTTTCATATCTCCTTCGACAACTGGCATTCGACGCATTCGCCTGAGAACACCGAGCTGTCGCGCGGCATCTATAAACGATTGAAAGCCGCCAACGGCACCGGCGGCCCGCTAATCACCACGCGAACGATCGAGCAGCTCTACGACCCATTGAAGGGAATGTTCCTCGCCGACCGCTACATCAAGGGCGAATGCCCCAGTTGCGGAGCGAAAGATCAGTATGGCGATGCCTGCGAGAATTGCAGCTCGGTGTATGAGGCCACGCGACTGGTCAATCCTTATTCCACGCTCTCGGGGGCGAAGACGGAGTTACGCAGCTCGGAGCATTTCTTTTTCCGTTTGTCCGATCCGAAATGCGTGGCGTTCCTGAAGGAGTGGATAGATACACCCGGTCGCCTGCAGTCTCAAGTCGCCAACAAAGCGCGCGAATGGCTGGACGGTGAAGGCGACAAGGCGCTGGGCGACTGGGATATCTCGCGCGACGCACCCTACTTCGGCATTGAAATCCCCGACGCGCCAGGCAAATATTTCTATGTATGGCTGGATGCGCCGGTGGGATATTTTGCAAGCTTGAAACAATATTGCGAAAGGAAGGGCATCGCGTACGAGGATTTCGTCTCGCCCGAGGCAAGCAAAGCAGCGGGTACTGAAATGATTCACTTCATCGGCAAGGACATCATTTATTTTCACACCTTGTTCTGGCCAGCGATGCTGCAATTCTCGGGTCACAAACCGCCTGACCACATCTATGTGCACGGATTCATTAATGTTGCCGGCGAGAAAATGAGCAAGTCGCGCGGCACCGGAATCTCACCTTTGAAATACCTGGAAATCGGCATGAACCCCGAGTGGCTGCGCTACTACATCGCAGCCAAATTGAGTTCCAATGTGGAGGACATCGAATTCACCGCCGAGGATTTTCTTGCGCGGGTCAATAGCGACCTCATTGGAAAATACGTCAATATCGCCAGCCGCGCCGCCGGCTTTCTATCCAGCCGTTTCAACGGCGAACTGAAGCCGGACAGCGGATGGAAATCGCGTTTTGGAGCCATCGATGTCGAGCGCGAGATACGAGATGCCATCGAGAATCGCGAATTTGGAAAAGGCATACGATTGGCCATGGCGTTTGCCGACCGCGTTAATCAGCATTTCGACGCGGAGCAGCCGTGGAATCTCGCCAAACAACAAACCGATATGGCGCGCGATGCCCTGCACGATTGTTGCTCGGAGTGCATTGCCGCGTTTCACGCATTGAGCGTCTGGCTCGCGCCCATCATCCCCGCGACATCGAAACAAGCGATGAGCTTCCTGGGCCTTGCTTCACCCATTCGCTGGAGCGATTGGGATCAATCGCCCACGCGCATCGGCAAGTATTCGCATCTGATGACCCGTGTCGATGAAAAGCAGCTCGACGCCTTGTTCGACATTGCCACAGAAACCCCGACCAAGGAAGCAAAAAAAGTGAGCGACACCCAGAAGACGCCCGTCCAGAGCGCATCTCCAGCCAATCTCCCCGCGCAATCGGCGGCCCACATCGGCATCGAAGACTTCGCCAAGGTCGATCTGCTCGTGGCAAAAATCATCAAGGCGGAACACGTAGAGGGCGCCGACAAACTGCTCAAGCTCACACTGGATATCGGCACCGAAACACGCACCGTGTTCGCAGGCATCAAGTCTGCCTACGACCCGGCCAAGCTTGAAGGCCGGCTCACTGTGATGGTGGCCAATCTCGCGCCGCGCAAAATGAAGTTTGGTATGTCCGAGGGCATGATCCTGGCGGCCAGCGGCAGTGAGCCTGGTATTTTTCTGCTCGCCCCCGATGCCGGCGCCCAAGCCGGCATGAAAATCAAATAACGCTGCGCAAGCACGACAACGGACAGCACGACAGCAGACGCAACCACAGTTGCAATGCCATGTTTTTCAAATAATGCGGCACCACTACGTTAAAGGATTTTATAGGCATGTTGGATACCCTCGATCTGGATTTTATCGGCCGGTTTTATATCGTTGCCTGTGGCTTAGTAATGCTTTTTGGCCTGGGCGTCTTCGCCACTCTGTACGCCCGCGGAATTCTCAGGGAACGCTACAAGGACTACAGCATCCTGAACGACGTGATGCTGCTGATGATCTGGGTGATCGGTTTTGGCGGCGCGCTGGGTGTGCTGGACCGCAGCCAATGGGGCCAGCTCCTGCTACAACTGTTTTGCTGGATGCTGATCGCACTGGTCGTGCTCTCGTCGGCGAGCCGCATGTACACGGTGTACAAACTGGGTCAGGGCGTGACGCAAAAAGACTGGATGCACATTGTCATCGGCATATCCCTGTTCGTGATACCCATTATTCTTTTTTGCGTGGCCACGATCCTGTCGCTGCGCTCCGAGGCAGCACGCACCGCGTTTGGCATACCCTGAGCGCATGCTGGCACGCTAATTCTTTGATCGCGAACAACAGCCGTGGCACAGCACTTGATCATCGCCGGTCGCGTCCAGGGGGTCGGTTACCGGCAATGGTTATGCGAGGAGTCGCTGGCCCTCGGCCTCACCGGCTGGGTGCGCAATCGGCGCGACGGGAGCGTGGAAGCCGTGATTGATGGCATAGTGCCCCTGGTTCAAACGCTTATCGAACGCGCTCACCGAGGTCCACCGTCGTCCAGAGTGGACAGCATCACCGTGGTGGAGATTGAGGGCAGATTTACAAACTTTGAATGGCGGCAGACGGCCTAGGAAATCTGGCGACAAGTATCTCATTTTTGGATATGGAATTTCCAGAAATAACCATATCCATTAGATAATGCGGCAACATTTTTATAGATTAATTCTACAATTCCGCCACTCGGGATTCTTTGCAGCCAGGTCCTGAATTTACAAGCCTGAATTTACAAGCCTATTGGTCACTCAACCTTCAAGCCCATTCTCTTTACCAGCTCGCGATTTACGCTGATGTCACGGCGCACCGTCTGATCCATTTCGGCAGGTGTGCTGCCGACGGTGGTCATGCCAGTGTCGAGCATGCGCTTCACCACTTCAGGCGCGGCCATGGCTCTGGAGAAGGTCGCGTTCAGTTTTTCGACGATAGCCTGCGGCGTGCCAGCGGGTGCGAACACTGCCTGCCAGGCAATGAATTCCGAATCGGGTACTAGCCGGCCAAGATTCGGCACATTCGGCAACACATCGCCGGAGCGTGGACCGCCGATGGCGAGCCCCACCAGCTTGCCGCTTTGCATGTGCGGCATGACCGGCCCAAGACCCATTGCGCTGACGCCGACTTCACCGGTGAGCACCGCCTGAGTTGCCGGGCCGGTGCCTTTGTAGGGAACGTGCGCCAACACGATTCCCGCCTTCCACTGAAACATCTCCATGTACATGTGGGTGGCGTGGCCGATGCCCCCGGTCGAGTAGTTGATCTGCCCCGGCCGCGCCTTGGCCAGGCGAATGAACTCCTCCACCGATTTCACCCCAAGCGACGGATGCACAACGATGCAGTAGGGAATTTTTGCGATCATCGAAATTCCGGCGAAGTCCTTGACCGGGTCATAACCGAGCTTAGTGTAGAGATGCGGGGCGATCGCCATGACGCTGTCCGAACCGAACAACAGCAAATAGCCATCGGGGATCGCCTTGGCCACTGCCTCGCCGGCGATGGTGCCGCCTGCACCGGGACGTGTGTCGATCAAAAATTGCTGGCCCAGCAATTCGCTCACCTTGGCGAAAACCACTCTGGACACGACATCGGCAAGCGATCCCGCCGAATTGCCGACGATGACCCGAACCGGCCTGTTCGGATAGTCTTGCGCGAACGATGGTGTGGCAACGAGTGTGGCCAAGCACGCAAGCAGCAGCCCGGTAAGTATCTTGCAGTACGACATGCTTCTTTTAGCGCGGCCCATCGGTTTCCTCTTCGGTCCCGGTTCAGCCTTATACAGTGTATTTAAAAATCCGGTTAGCCAACGTCATAATCAACGGCGGACTTGGCGATCGTGTGCGCACTCAGCGCGAATCCCCGTGCGGTCTGAGCGATGGAGAGGTGCTTGCGATCCAGGTGGTCGTGGATCTTGCAGAAGGTCTCGTAGTCAATCACGGCGGCGCGACATCTGCTCGAACAAGTGCGCCAGGGGCGCACCGGGCCGGCGCTGTTCTCGCTCCTTGGCGCCGGTGTCGGTGGCACTGGCGCGGTTTGGGGCGCGCCTTGAGTCCCAGGCAGCGACAGCACTTGGTATAGCGGGGCTTGATAGGCGATGAGTTTCAAATCGATGAATTGGCACCAAGTCTTTTGCAGTGCCAACTTGAACTGTATTATTTCTGTCATATATATTTCATAGACTAGCCGGGTAAATATTCACGAAAAGATCGCCAATGAAAAATTTATTCAGCCTTTCTTCAATTGCAACTTTGAGCCTTCTTACAGCTTGCGGCAGCTCTGATTTACCTACCAATTTACCTACCAAACAAGGTGTTTTCGTAGATGCACCCGTTGAAGGCTTGAGTTTCACGACCAGCTCGGGTTTGACTGGTACCACCAATGCTGCTGGCGTTTTTAATTATTTGGCTGGCGATACGGTCACTTTTTCTTTGGGGAATGTTAACTTTCCCCCGGTAGCTGCAG
>CAMDFL010000054.1 GCA_945897475.1 Bordetella parapertussis | reverse complement strand
GGCCGCCGCCGAACGGCTTGCACGTGGACGTGCTCGATGGCGCGGTGACGGTGAGGAACAACGCGGGAACGCAGACGCTCAATGCGGGTCAATTTGGCTTTGTGGCCAATGCCAATACCGCGCCGGTGCAGGTGCCGGCGCAGCAGGGTATCCAGGTGACCATGCCGGTGGCGATCAGCCGCAACGCCGGAACCGGCGGCGCGGTGGGCAAGGGGCAGCAGACGGAGTGCGTGGTGCCGTGACTGTAATTAATAACTTTTAGTTCAATGATTCATTGCCTGACGTGCTTCAATAGGCTATTTAAATCCTCAATTTAGAATTTCATAAGCGAGCCATTTGCAAGCACGTTTGCGCCCCCTGCTTATTCAGGCGAAAATCCCTTCTTTTCAGTGATTTGTGGTGTGCCCGTTGGGTCCGCCGCGCCACCAGTGTTATGAAATCCGAATGAAATCCTCAGAAATTCGCGCGCGCTTTCTTAAGTTTTTCGAGGAGCGCGGCCATGCCATTGTCGCCTCCAGTCCTCTGGTGCCGGGCAACGACCCGACTTTGCTGTTCACCAATTCGGGCATGGTGCAGTTCAAGGACATGTTCCTGGGGCAGGAAACCCGCGCTTATAAGCGGGCCACCTCCTCGCAGCGCAGTGTGCGCGCCGGCGGTAAGCACAACGATCTGGAAAACGTGGGTTACACCGCGAGGCATCACACCTTTTTCGAAATGCTGGGCAATTTTTCATTCGGCGATTATTTCAAGCGCGACGCGATCAATTACGCATGGGAATTGTTGACTAAAGTCTACGGCTTGCCCGTGGATAAACTCTGGACTACCGTTTATCAGGATGACGACGAGGCCTACGACATCTGGACACGCGAGATCGGCGTGCCGCCCGAACGCTGTATTCGTATCGGCGATAAACCTGGCGGGCAGCGCAACCAAAGCGATAACTTTTGGCAGATGGCCGATACCGGGCCCTGCGGTCCGTGCAGCGAAATATTTTTCGATCATGGTCCCGGGGTTGCAGGCGGTCCGCCGGGATCGCCCGATGCCGACGGCGACCGTTATATCGAAATCTGGAATCTGGTATTCATGCAGTTCGACCGCAACGACAAGGGTGTGCTCACGCCGTTGCCCAAGCCCTGCGTGGATACCGGAATGGGCCTTGAGCGCATTTCGGCCATCCTGCAAAATGTTCATTCAAATTATGAAATCGACATTTTCCAGGATTTGATTCGGGCGGCGGCGCGCGAGACGCATACCCGGGACCTCGCATCCAATTCCCTGAAAGTGATCGCCGACCACATCCGCGCCTGTTCGTTCCTGGTGGTCGATGGCGTGATTCCCGGCAATGAGGGCAGGGGTTACGTGCTTCGCCGCATCATCCGGCGCGCCATTCGCCATGGCTACCAGCTCGGGCAGACCCAGCCTTTCTTTCATCGGCTGGTGGAGGACTTAGTCGTAGCCATGGGCGAGGCTTATCCCGAATTGGTGAAGGTAAAAAAGCGCGTGGCAGAAGTGCTCAAAACCGAGGAGGAGCGTTTCGCTGAGACCCTGGAGCACGGCATGAAAGTGCTGGAGGCGGCCTTGAGCACGGGCCTCAAGCGGCTTGATGGCCAGACCGTATTTCAGCTCTATGACACCTACGGGTTTCCGGTGGATCTGACCGCGGACATTGCGCGCGAGCGCAAGCTGGAGGTGGATTACGAAGGCTTCGAGGCTGCCATGGAGGCGCAGCGCGTTCGTGCTCGCTCGGCCTCCAAGTTCGGCACCGCAGCCAGTGTGTCCTATTCCGGCGCATCCACTGAGTTTCATGGCTATGAAACCTTGCAAATCGAGGCAACGGTGGTGGCGATTTATCGCGAGGGTGTCCAAGTCGGGGAAGCGAGCTCGGGTGAGAAAGATCTGGCGGTGGTATTGGATCGCACCCCGTTCTACGCGGAGTCCGGTGGCCAGGTCGGCGATCACGGCGAACTCGCTGGTACACAAGGCGTATTGACAGTCGAGGACACCCGCAAGATTACCCCCGAAGTCTTCGCTCACCATGGGACCTTGGCCTCGGGCAAGCTCAAAGTCGGTGATCGCGTCATGGCCGCAGTGAATCCTTTGATGCGCGCTCGCGCGGCCAGGAATCATTCCGCCACTCATTTGATGCACGCCGCATTGCGGCGTGTGCTTGGCACGCATGTGGAACAAAAAGGTTCGCTGGTGGATGCCAAGCACACGCGTTTCGATTTCTCGCATAACGCGCCCATGAGTGCGCAGCAAACGCACGAGGTTGAAAGCATCGTCAATGGCGAGATTCGTCACAACCATGAGGTGACAACGCGGCTGATGAAACACGACGCGGCGATCAAGGCTGGGGCCATGGCCTTGTTCGGCGAAAAATACGGCGATGAGGTGCGCGTCATCGCTATGGGTGAGTTTTCGACCGAGCTTTGCGGGGGTACTCATGTGCGCCGCAGCGGCGATATCGGTTTTTTCAAGATTGTCGCGGAATCGGGCGTTGCGGCCGGGGTGCGGCGCGTCGAGGCGGTGACCGCAGAGGGCGCGCTTGCCTGGGTCCAGGCTCAGGAATCGATGGTGAGTGGCGCGGCGGCGGCATTACGCGCGCAACCTATCGAGATGGGCGCGAAAATCGCCCAGTTACTCGAAAATGTCAAAACGCTGGATCGCGAACTGGCTCGATTGAAATCGACTTTTGCATCCAAACAGGGTGACGATCTTGCCGATCAGGCCAGGGAAATTAACGGTATTCGCGTACTGGCGGCGGTTCTGACAGGCGCGGACTCGAAAACCTTGCGCGAAACGCTGGATAAATTAAAGGACAAACTTAAATCGGCCGCTGTCGTGCTCGCCGTTACGGACGGACCCCGGGTATCTCTGGTCGCGGGGGTCACCGCCGACCTCACCGCCCGCTTGAAAGCCGGCGACCTGGTGAATTTTGTCGCGATGCAGGTCGGCGGTAAGGGTGGCGGTCGCGCCGACATGGCGCAGGCCGGCGGCACCGATGCCAGTAAGCTGCCGCAGGCGCTCGCCTCGGTGTATGACTGGGTCGGACAGAAACTGTAATCTCGCACAATCTTTAATGTCAGTGACCCACACAATATGAACGTCAAAAACCTCACTTTGCCTCTGTCGGATGATCGTACTTCGGCGACCGACGACGAACGCATAGGCAATGTGACGCCCATGCCGTCGCCGGAGGCGCTGATCCGGTTTTTTCCAATACAGGGAACCAAGGTGGAGACGCTGGTGGCCCAGACGCGCCGCAACGTACACGATATTCTCGATGGCGCATCCGACCGCCTGCTGGTGATCATGGGTCCTTGCTCGATTCATGACCCGCAGGCCGCGCTTGAATATGCCGGTCGCCTGGCGCTTGAGCGTAAGCGTTTGAGCGCGGATATCGAATTGGTGATGCGTGTTTATTTCGAGAAGCCACGCACCACCGTGGGTTGGAAGGGCTTGATCAACGATCCGTATCTGAACGGCAGTTTTCACATCAACGAAGGCTTGCGCATTGCGCGCGATCTGCTGGTAAGAATCAACCAGGCGGGGGTGCCTGCGGGCTCCGAGTTCCTGGATACCATCTCCCCTCAGTACATCGGCGATCTCATCAGTTGGGGGGCGATTGGTGCGCGCACCACCGAGTCGCAAGTGCATCGAGAGCTCGCTTCGGGCATTTCGGCGTCGATCGGCTTCAAGAACGGCACCGATGGCAATGTGAAGATCGCCATCGACGCGATACTTGCCGCAGGGCAGAAGCACCACTTCCTGTCGATTCATAAAAGCGGGCAGGTGGCGATTGTCGAGACCCGTGGTAATGATGACTGCCACATTATTTTGCGCGGCGGCAAGACCACGAATTACGACGCGAAAAGCGTCGATGCTGCAGCGAAGGACCTTGCCAAGGCTAAATTGCCCGAGCGCCTGATGATCGATTGCAGTCATGCCAATAGCGAAAAAGATCATAACCGCCAGATCGGCGTGGCCGAGGATGTGGCCGCGCAGATTGCCGCAGGCGATCATCGAATTTTTGGATTGATGATCGAATCCCACCTGATGCCGGGGCGTCAGGATCTGGTGACGGGCAAGGATCTGGTCTACGGCCAGTCAGTGACCGACGCCTGCATCAGCTGGGAACAAAGCGTTCCAGTACTCGACGCGCTAGCCGCCGCCGTGCGCGCGCGCCGAAAGAAGCATTAGATTGACCCCAGATACCCGCTCCGCCCTCGAACAAGCTCGGGGCGATGGGGGTAAAGGGGGAAGAGGGCACTCCCTCCTCCCCTGTTCAGCAGCTTTCGGGGCTTTCCTTCTTCTTCTTCTTCTCCTTCTCTTTCGCTTCTGGCTCGCAGCGGTATTTCCGATCACCGGCGACGAGGCCTATTTCACTGTTTGGGGTCAGATCCCATCCTGGGGGTTCTACGATCATCCGCCCATGGTTGGTTGGTGGTTGGCCATGTTGACGCAAATCTCCACCTCCGCCTGGGTACTGCGTCTGCCCAGCCTGTTGTTGCAGCCGCTCTTGGCCTGGGGAATTTATCTGGGCTTGCGTTCCATGGATCGGGACAAGGCAATAGCCGCGGCGTTCTGCTTCCTTCTGGTGCCGGTGAACGTGTGGAACGTATTCATCACTACCGACACGCCGCTGGTATTTTTTTCGTTTCTCGCGGGGCTCGCCTGGTGGCAGGCCAAGCCCGCCAGGGATGCTCGCTGGCAGGTGCTTGCCGGAATATTTCTCGGCCTCGCGTTCCTATCCAAATACTTTTCCGTGCTCATGGCGCTGGTGCTGCTGGCCGACGTGCTGGTGTCGCCGCGCGCTGAGCGCGACTGGCGCGGCCTGGCCATCGCGTTTGCTTGCGCGCTGCCATTCGGTCTTTTCAATATGTGGTGGAACTACGAGCATTGCTGGGCCAATCTGATGTTCAACCTGTATAACCGGCACGACAGCGCTGGGCTGTCGTGGAAGTCGCCGCTGCTTTTCCTCGCGATCACGGCCTATGTGCTCTCGCCGGTGGCGATGTGGCAAATGTTTTGTGAACGTCGTGCCTTGGCAATGAAATGGCGCGATCCGCGCCTGCGTTTTTTGATGCTCGCCGTAAGCATCCCGTTTCTGATGTTCGGTGTTCTCTCCCTGGTGCGTCCGGTCGGCCTGCATTGGGTGCTCGCCTTCCTGCCATTCTTCTTTATGGCGGCGGCCTTGATGTTGACGACGCGGCAATTGCGTGCCTCGGTGATGTACCTCGCCGGATTCAGCCTGATACACATTGTGGCGATAGTAATCGTCGCCTCGCTACCACTGGATACCTGGAAAAACACGCGCTGGTATGACGGTATCGTGTTTCACTTTCGTATCCATGAAGTCGTGGATACGCTGAAGACGTATTCGCCTGAGTATGAACTGGCCGCCGACGGCTACTCCGCGGCCACGACGGCTTCGGTAGTCGCGGATCGCTATGTGTTCGTGTTCGGCACCGCCTCCTCGCACGCCCGGCACGACGATCTGGTCACCGATTTTCGTCGCTACGCAGGCAAGAACATCCTGGTGTTTCGCAAAAATCCGCCCAAGGACGAGGACTACCAGCCGTATTTTGCGAGCGTTGAATACGGCACCATGAAAATTGCCGGCGCCACCTTCCACCTGGTGTTCGGGCGTGGTTTTCAATACATTGCCTATCGTGACCGTGTGCTCGCGCAAATGCGAGATCGTTACTACCGGATCCCTAGTTTTCTTCCGCAAGGCGGCTGCGAGTTTTGCGGCCGCTATTTCGAAACCACCTGCCCGGTGCGTTGACGATGCAATCCTGGGTCATCTTATTCAAGGCTTACCTTGCCCTGGCCCGGCCCGCGCATTGGAATAAGAACGGTTTTATTCTGGCGGGCCTTTTGTTCGGCCATGGTTGGTCTGATCCGTTACTGGTGCGGGATGCGATCACCTGCTTTATTGGTTTTTGCCTGGTCTCAAGCGCGGTCTATGCGTTTAACGATGTGCGCGACCGCGACGCCGATCGCGCCCATCCAGACAAATGTAATCGCCCGGTTGCCAGCGGCATAATTGGCGTGGCAGGCGCGCTGTTGGCCACGGCAATATGGGCTTTCGCGGGGATCTACCTGGCGGGCCAGGTATCGATCAGCGCGCTTGTCCTGACGTTTCTCTACATTGCCATGAATCTGGGCTACAGCCTGGGCCTGAAACATGTGGTGGTGCTGGATGTTTTCATCATTTCGGCGGGATTCATGCTGCGTATTCTTGTCGGCACGCTCGGTGTGGGCATAGAGCCGTCGCGCTGGCTGATGTTTTGCGGATTCATGTTGACGCTGTTTCTGGGTTTCGCCAAGAGACGCGCCGAGCTTGCGGCGTTTCAACCGGGGTTGAGATTCGCTGATCCACTGCTTAATCCTGTCGACCATCAAGCCCCCTCGAAGCAGCCATTGGTCGCTATCGTGCCGGCGCGCAGGGTGCTGGCAGCATATAGCTTGCCCTGGCTGGATCGGATCATAGCGATCTGTGCCATGGGCGCGTTGGTGGCCTATACGGCTTACACCCTGGATGCCGGCACTGTCGCCTTACATGGCACTGAGCGCCTGGTTGCGACGGTACCCATTGTCAGCTACGGGATCGGGCGTTACCTGTGGACTTTGTACCGCCATGGCCTTGGCGCGGACCCGGCCACTCAAATGTGGCGCGATCCCCATCTTTTCGCGTCGATTATTTGCTGGCTGGCCCTGACCGGATGGTTGATCGTTGAGCGTACCGCTTGAGCGTGTCGCTTGAAGCCTGTTGCTTGGGTGGCGCAGGGGCGGCCTGAATTCGGCCTAGGTTGCGCTTGTCAGACCGCTCTGCTACTTTTCGATCGCTCTGCTACTTTTCGATCGCTCTGATACTTCTCGATCGCTCTGATACTTCTTGATATTCCCTTCTCTACGCAACCGGACATCCTACGGTCATGGCAGAAATCGGTCCTTCCAAGCAACTCGCCAACCTCGAGTTTCTAGGCGACGCGACCCAGTACGCGACGCAATTGAATTCATTGGTTCAGCATTCGTCGATGTTCGAGAATTTCAATCTGGCGGAAATTCGCCTGCTCAGCCAATTCATGACCGCTTATCGTGCTGAAGCTGAAGTCGAGGTCATTCGGGAGGGCGACGCCGGGGACTTCATGATGTTGCTGTTGGAGGGCGACATCGGTGTGTTCAAGCGTGATCGCTGGAACGCGCAACGTCTAATCGCGGTGCTGCAGCCCGGGCATACCGTTGGCGAAATGTCGATGATCGATGGAGAGCCGCGTTTCGCGACTTGCGTGGCCGAGGAGCGTTGTCTGGTGACGGTGCTCTCGCGCGAAGCCTTGGCGCGCATCATTCTGGAGCAGCCAGTATTGGGCGCGAAAATCCTGATGGAGCTTGTATTGATGCTCTCGCAACGCCTGCGCCAGACCAGTCAGCGCCTTGTCAGTTACATGGATCGTGAACAAACTTGATCCGATAATTTGATACCAGAACTTGATCCGAAAACATTATTCGGGAATTTGATCCGAATTTGGCGGTAGAGGGCTGGATTGGGTGCCTTGGTCTTGATTTAGACGCGGTTTTTCAACAATCGCGGGGGGGGGGGGCTATGATCTCCAGGAGCTCGCCCACAAAGGCGGCAAATCTGCCGTCGATGAGACCTGTGGCGCGTCTTGCGCAGGTTAAGAAAATGTTTCAACTATCAATTCCTTGTGGCAAAATGCGCGCGCACTAAATAAAGAGGAGGGTGCATGAATAGAATCAAGGATGGAAAGGACTTCTGGGCCGGGGTTATGTTTATCGGCCTTGGATTGGCTTTTGTATTGTTCTCACGCAATTATCCGATGGGTACCGCAGTACGTATGGGACCGGCATATTTTCCGACCTGGTTGGGCGGGATGATGGCTATCTTGGGTCTGGTTTGCTTTGTCCGCTCGTTCATGGGCAAGGTCGAAAGCTCATTGAAAGTCATGCCGGTGCGGCCCTGGCTGTTGTTGACCAGCGTCATCATCATGTCGGTTCTGTTTTTTGGCGACGAGATGTTCTTCAAGGGTAATCCCCTTATTATCAAACAGACAGTGGCGGCACTCGCGCTGGGTACCTTTCTGGGTTCCTGGGGGCCGAAATCATTGTTTGTCGTGCTGATGGCGGTGGCGGCTTTTGGCTACCTGCTTCGGCCCATGGGCCTGGTAGTGGCGACCTTGGTGCTGGTTATCGGTTCGGCATATGGCGGTCACGAATTCAAATTGAAGGAATCGGCCATCCTCGGTGTGTGCATGGCAATTTTCGTGGTCCTGGTATTTATCAAAGGCTTGGGGCTGTCGATGAACGTTTGGCCGGAGTGGATTTAAACCATGGATACTGGACTATTCGCTAATCTCGCCATGGGTTTGGGCGTCGCACTCAGCTGGCAAAACCTGTTGTATTGCCTTGCAGGCTGTCTTCTGGGCACCTTGATCGGCGTGTTGCCGGGTATTGGACCGGTCACGACGATTGCCATGTTGCTGCCGCTGACCTTTACGCTTCCGCCGATCTCGGCTTTGATCATGCTGGCAGGCATCTACTACGGCGCGCAATACGGCGGTTCGACCACGGCTATCCTGGTGAATATCCCAGGGGAATCATCGGCGGTGGTCACCTGCCTTGACGGGTATCAGATGGCCCGACAGGGTCGAGCTGGTCCTGCCTTGGGTATCGCGGCCTTGGGTTCGTTCTTCGCCGGAACCGTAGCGACCTTTGTGATTGCAATTGCGGCGCCCCCACTGGCGGAAGTCGCACTGAAATTCGGCCCGGCCGAATACTTCGCGCTGATGACCACCGGCCTGATTCTGGCAGTGGTGCTGGCGCGTGGTTCGGTGATCAAGGCGATTGCCATGGTGCTGTTGGGTCTGCTGCTGGGCTTGGTGGGAACCGATGTCAATTCGGGCACACAACGCTTTAGCTTCGGCATCTCCGAGCTGTCGGACGGTATTGGCTTCGTTGCGATCGCCATGGGTTGTTTCGGATTTACCGAAATTATCCGCAACCTGGAGATGAAAGAGCATCGCGAGGTATTCACCTCCAAGGTCGGTAGCCTGTTGCCTTCCTGGGCAGAGATCAAGGTGTGCACCCCCGCAGTTCTGCGCGGAACCATTCTTGGCTCATTTCTTGGCGTTCTTCCGGGTGGCGGCGCTTTGCTGGCCTCCTTTGCCTCCTATACGGTGGAAAAGAAGCTCTCCAAGAACAAGGCCATGTTCGGCAAGGGCGCAATAGAAGGCGTAGCGGCGCCAGAGTCGGCCAACAATGCTGGTGCACAGACTTCCTTTATTCCACTGCTTACTCTTGGGATACCGTCTAACGCCATCATGGCGATGATGATAGGCGCCATGATGATCCAGGGTATTGCGCCCGGACCGCAGATCATGACCGAGCGCCCGCAGCTATTCTGGGGAATGATCGCCTCCATGTGGATCGGCAATTTGATGCTGGTGATCCTGAATCTGCCCCTGATTGGTATGTGGATCAAGCTGCTGGAAGTGCCTTATCGCCTGATGTTCCCGGCGATTCTGCTGTTCTGCGGCATCGGCGTCTACAGCTTGCAGAACAGCGCCTTCGACGTAATGATGACCGCACTGTTTGGCGTGTTCGGTTTTATCTGCCTCAAGATGGAGGCAGAACCCGCGCCGCTGATGCTGGGCTTCATCCTTGGACCGTTGATGGAGGAAAACCTGCGCCGTGCCATGCTGCTCTCGCGCGGTGATCCCACGGTGTTCTTCCAGCGACCTATCAGTGCGACATTGCTTAGTATTGCGATCATCATGCTGATTATCATTGCGCTGCCGGCGATTCGAAGTAAGCGAGACGAAGCATTTGCTGGAGACGATTAGAGAGGTTTCAGAGCAATCTAATAAGTTCAAAGCAATCTAAGACGTTTCTGAGCGACTGAATACTAATAACAGACTGCAAAATACTTAAAGCGCGGCGAAAGCCGCGCTTTTTTTTGAGGATTTGAAACGTGACGCCAAGCCGGTGGGCGTGACATTTTTGGATATTAGATCGCTCTGACCCTTAAATAGATCGCTCTGACCCTTACCTGGATCGCTCTGACCCTTTAATTAGCTCGCTCTGACCTTTAAATTGTGGTCCGTGGAAAAAGATATATCATGGGGTGGCGTTATTGGAGCCCCGAATGCACGCTACTCTGCCATTACTTGAGGTCAGCAATTTCCCTGCCATTCGGCGCCGGGGAGTCGAAACGCTGCAAGTGAATTTAGGCTACAAGTGCAATCAGACATGCCTTCACTGCCATGTCAACGCCGGCCCGACGCGCACTGAAATGATGAGCTTGGATACCATTGAGATGGTGTTGGCGTATCTGCGAGCCAAGGCTATCAAGGCCCTCGATGTCACTGGTGGTGCGCCGGAACTAAATGAGCACTTTCGCTATCTGGTTCGCGAGGCCCGTACCGCAGGGGTACATGTAATCGACCGCTGTAACCTCACTATCCTTGAGGAACCAGGCCAGCAGGGCCTGGCCGAGTTTCTCGCCGATCAGGGCGTTGAAATCATCGCTTCACTGCCTTGCTATACCGAGGAACTGGTGGATCGTCAGCGCGGCAAGGGGGTCTACGAAAAAAGCATTAGAGCGATAAAGCAACTGAACCGCCTCGGGTACGCCATGCTTGGTACCGGCCTCTCCCTCAATCTGGTGTACAACCCGCAGGGTCCGGCGCTGCCGTCCGAGCAGGCCAGCCTGGAGGCGGACTACAAGCGCGTGCTGAGCGAATTGTTTGGCATACGTTTTGATCGTTTATATACCCTTGCCAATATGCCAATCGCGCGATTTGGCTCGACATTGATCTCAACCGGCCAATTCAATGCCTACATGAGGCTTCTACGAGACGCCTACCAGGAGAAAAATTTGGATACTGTCATGTGCCGGGATCTGATTTCAGTGGATTGGCAGGGCTATGCATATGACTGCGATTTCAATCAGATGCTGGGTCTGCCTTTGCGCCTTGCTGGCCAGCACAAGCCACGCCTGCACCTGTCGGAACTGCTGTCGGCCGACCTGGAGGGCGCCGGCATCGTGGTGAAGGATCATTGCTTTGGGTGCACAGCAGGCCAGGGTTCGAGTTGTGGCGGCGCTCTGGCGGCCTGAGGGATGTCGCGCGGACGCGTTTTCGTTTTAATAGTGATGCTCGGGCTGATCGCGGCATTCTTCGCCTTCGATCTGGACCGATTCTTCCGCCTGGAATACTTCAAAGCGCAACAGGCGCTGATCGACGATTTCTATCGCAATCATCCGCTGGGTGCCTCGGGCGCATACTTCGCCGTCTATGTAGCGGTGGCCGCGTTGTCCTTGCCCGGCGCCGCTCTGATGACCCTGGTTGCCGGCGCGATTTTCGGATTGGGCTGGGGGACGCTGATCGTGTCCTTTGCATCCAGCCTGGGGGCAACGCTGGCGTTTTTGTCGAGCCGCTATCTGTTCCGCGATGCCATTCAATCGCGTTTTAGCGACAAGCTTCGCGCCATGAACTCAGGAGTCGAAAAAGACGGCGCGCTGTATCTTTTCGCGCTGCGGCTGGTGCCGGCATTTCCATTTTTTGTCATCAATCTTGCGATGGGCCTCACGCCCATGCGCAGTTGGCGTTTTTATTGGGTGAGCCAGGTGGGCATGCTGGCCGGGACCCTGGTGTTCGTGAATGCCGGCACGCAAATCGCGCGCATCGAATCGCTGTCCGGACTGGTGTCGCCGGCCTTGATTGGTTCCTTGGTATTGCTGGGCATTTTTCCGTTGATCGCAAAAAAGGCTCTGGATTTCATCAATGCGCAAAAAGTCTATTCGCGCTGGAACCGCCCGGCGAGTTTTGACCGCAATCTGGTGGTGATTGGCGCGGGCGCGGCGGGTTTGGTGAGCGCCTATATTGCCGCTGCCGTGAAGGCCCGGGTGACGCTGGTGGAAAAGCACCGCATGGGCGGCGATTGTCTCAACACCGGTTGCGTTCCCTCGAAAGCCTTGATCCGTACCGCTAAACTGCTGGCGCAGGCGAAGAAGGCGCAACATTACGGCCTGCGCTCGATGACAGCGGAGTTCGACTTCGGCGAGGTGATGCAGCGCGTGCAAAAGGTGATTCGCGAAGTCGAGCCGCACGATTCTGTCGAACGCTATCAGTCGCTGGGCGTTGAGTGCCTGGCCGGCGAGGCGAGAATCACATCTCCCTGGAGCGTCAGTGTTCGCTCGGCCGATGGCAAAGAGACGACGCTGACCACGCGCGCCATCATCATCGCCGCGGGCGCGCGGCCGCTGCTGCCGCCGATCCCTGGTCTGGCTGAAGCCGGTTGCCTCACCTCGGACAACATCTGGGAATTGCGCGAATTGCCGCGGCGCCTGGTGGTGCTGGGCGGTGGCCCGATCGGCTCGGAGTTGACGCAATGTTTTCAAAGACTGGGTTCGAGCGTCACCCAGGTGGAGATGCTGCCGCGAATCCTGTTTCGTGAAGACCCGGAAGTGTCGGCAATGGTTCAGGCGCGTTTTCACGAGGAAGGCGTTGACCTGCGGCTGGCTCACAAGGCGCTGCGCGTCGAGGTGGAAGACGGTCGGAAAAACCTGGTATGCGAGCATCAGGGCGCCGAGGTGCATATCGCCTTCGATGCCATCCTGTGCGCAGTTGGCCGCGTCGCCAATACGACGGGCTATGGTCTGGAGGATCTGGGCATTCCGGTATCGCCCGCCCGTACCGTTGAAACCAACGAGTATCTGCAAACGCTGTATCCCAATATCTACGCCTGTGGTGATGTCGCTGGCCCCTATCAGTTTACGCATACCGCCGCGCATACCGCCTGGTACGCCGCGGTGAACGCGCTGTTCGGCGTGTTTCACCGTCATCAAGTCGATTATTCGGTGATTCCCTGGGCCACCTTCACCGACCCGGAGGTGGCGCGTGTTGGATTGAACGAACTGGAGGCGCGGGAGAAGGGCATCGCCTTTGATCTCACCACCTACGGCATCGACGACCTGGATCGCGCCATCGCCGACGGCGAGGCCCACGGCACGGTGCGAGTGCTGACGGTGCCGGGCAAGGATCGTATTCTGGGGGCCACCATTGTCGGGGAACACGCCGGCGATCTCATCATCGAGTTCATCGCCGCCATGCGCCACGGTTTTGGTTTGAACAAGATTCTGGGAACGATTCACATTTATCCTACGTTTTCCGAAGCCAATAAATATGCTGCGGGAAACTGGAAACGTGCCCATGTCCCGCATCGATTACTCAATTGGGCTGGACGATTTCATGCGTGGATGCGGCGCTGAGCATGCCAACGCTGAACGGCCACCTGGTTGGGAGTGTTGATAGATGCTTAGCCAGAGCGCTGCTTGTCGCGGCGTTGATTTGTCCGGGCGTTGTCGCGGCGCAATTCGATCATTCTCATGCCGCGTGGAGCACTCTGCTGAAGAAACACCTGGTACTGGCCGATGGCGGCAAGGCGTCACAAATGAGTTATTCCGCGATGGGCACAGACCGCGCCGCTCTCAAGACCTATCTGGATTCGCTTTCATCGGTAGCCGAGGGCGAATTCAATTCCTGGGACAAGCCCAGACGGATGGCGTTTCTGCTCAATGCCTACAATGCCTTCACCGTCGAGAAGGTTCTCACCCGTTACCCCAATCTCAAATCGATCCGCGATTTTGGCAGGGTGTTCGGCAATCCGTGGAAGGACAGATTCTTTCGCTTGCTCGGACGCGAGGCATGGCTGGACCATCTGGAGCACGATCTGCTGCGCGCCAGGGGCGTCTACGACGAACCCCGAATACATTTCGCGGCGAATTGCGCCGCAGCAGGCTGTCCGATGCTGCGCGAGGAGGCCTACGTGGGCGAGCGCCTGGATGCGCAACTGGAGGACCAGACACGGCGCTTCCTGTCTGACAAATCCCGAAATCGATATAACCCGAAAACGGGAAAGCTCGAGGTGTCGCGAATTTTCGACTGGTACCAGGAGGATTGGTCAAGCGGCCATAAAGGCATAGCAGCCGATGGCCAGCCGATCGTCTCACGCGAGCAATTTTTCGCGCGTTACGCGGCGCTCCTGGCGGATCGCGAACAAGACCGCCGCCTGCTCGCCGCGGGCAAGGCCGCGATTGAATTTCTCGATTACGACTGGACTCTCAACGATCGTGGGCGTTAGACCGCTTTGATACTCCCGCTTTGATACTCCCGCTTTGATACTCTCGCTTTGATACTCTTTTAGGTGATTGTGCTGTCTGTCATCATTCCTGTACTGAATGAAGCCGCGACTATCAGGGCTTCGCTATTGGCGTTGCAGGGGATGCGCGCGGCGGGGCATGAAATCATCCTGGCCGACGGCGGGTCTACGGATGGCACACTGGATTTGGGCCGCGAATTGGCCGACGCGCAGGTCGAAGCGCCGCGTGGCCGGGCTAATCAAATGAACGCAGGGGCCGCGATAGCGCACGGCGAGGTTCTGTTATTTCTTCACGCCGATACTGCGCTGCCTGCGGGGGCGGCCGACATGATTGACCAGAGCCTGGCCTCGACCGGCAAGTCCTGGGGGCGCTTCAACGTCCATATCGGCGGGTCCAGCCAATGGTTTGCGATGATTGCATTCATGATCAATTGGCGTTCGCGACTGACTGGCATCGCCACGGGGGATCAGGCAATCTTTGTGCGTCGGGAACTATTCGAAAAATCCAATGGCTATGCGCAATTTCCGCTCATGGAAGACATTGATCTTTGCACCCGCCTCAAGCGCATTTCGCGGCCTGTGTGCCTGCGCGCATGCGTCACCACATCCGGGCGACGTTGGGAGGCGCACGGCGTGTGGCGAACCATCGCTCTTATGTGGTGGCTGCGCCTGCGTTATTTTCTGGGGGCATCGCCTGAGACGCTCGCGCGAAGCTATTACCGGGGCGACGGTAAGTGATGCTCAATTCGCGAGACGGCGATAGGGAAGTCTCGGCCATGGCCGCAACCGCCATCATGGTATTTGCCAGAGCGCCGCTGCCGGGGCAATGCAAAACACGTTTGATTCCCGCGTTGGGTGCGCAAGGCGCGGCCGACCTGCATCAGCAATTGGTACGGCGCTCGCTAGCCGTCGCGTGCGAGGCCGTGCCCGCTTCGGTCCAATTGTGGTGCGCGCCGGATACCTCACATCCGTTTTTCGCCGGCTGTGCCCGTGATTTTTCAATAAGCTTACATTCTCAAATTGGCGTTGATTTGGGAGATCGCATGTACCACGCGTTCGAGCATGCCTTGACCACAAATGATCGTGCAGTGCTGATTGGTTCGGATGTTCCCGAAATCGATGCTGGCTACCTTTGCGCAGCGGGCGCAGCGCTCGACCGGGCACCCGCGGTGTTTGGCCCCGCCGAAGACGGCGGTTATGTGTTGGTGGGTTTAAAAAAAACATCGAGAAAGCTTTTCGACAACATCGATTGGGGCGGGCCTCAGGTTATGGCGCAGACTCGTGAACGTCTCATCGGTATCGGCTGGCGCGCCACGGAGCTTGCAACACTTTGGGATCTCGACCGGCCCGAGGATCTGGCCAGATTGCGGCTTTGAAGCCATCGAGCCGCTTCAATGAGCATCAACGACAGGGCCGGAGCATTAAAGACTTCTGATTGATCGTATTTCTCCCATGATGGATAATCCACGCCTTTTGCCTAAGGCCGCGTTTGCGGTCGCCATCAGGAAGCACCAATGATTCTATTTGCCGCCACTATTTTCACCAGCGCGTTTTTGCTGTTTCTGGTGCAGCCCATCATCGCCAAGCAGATATTGCCCTGGTTCGGTGGTTCCGCCGCGGTGTGGACCACCTGTATGGTGTTTTTTCAGTTGGTGTTGTTGGCGGGTTATGCCTACTCCGATGGTGTGGTCAGAAAACTCGCGCCACGTTCCCAGGCGATATTGCATACCGTACTGGTGATCGTATCGCTCGCCTGGCTGCCTATTGTCGCGGGTGAGTCCTGGAAACCGCTTCCCGACACCGAGCCCGCCTCGCGCATTTTATTGCTGCTTTTAGCCACGGTTGGCCTGCCCTATCTTCTGCTCTCGACCACCGGTCCGTTGGTCCAGGCCTGGTTTGCCCGGCGTTATCCGACTGCCAAGGTGTATCGCCTGTTTGCCTTGTCGAATTTTGCCTCCTTGCTGTCATTGCTTGCCTATCCACCTCTGATCGAGCCCAGTGTCACGCTACACTGGCAATCCTGGGTGTGGAGCGGCACCTATGTGGTGTTCGCGGTGCTGGTAATCGCGTCTGCCTGGCACGCGGCCAGTGCACAACCAGTAGCGGCATCCTCCGCGCTTGTTCAGCCGGCGGGTACTTCCGCAGGCGAGCGTGAACCTTCAGCGCCCACGGCGCGCGACTATCTGTTGTGGTTTCTGCTCGCGGCCCTGGGTTCTTTGATGTTGCTCTCCTTTACCAATCACATTACGCAAAACGTCGCCTCGGTGCCATTTTTGTGGATCGTTCCGCTGGTTCTGTACCTGGTCACCTTCATTTTGGTGTTCGATGTGGGCAGTTCCCGCGGCAACAGCGGCTGGTATTACCGCCCGGTATTTCTGCCGCTGCTGTTTGTCCTGGTGATTGCCATTGCCTACGGTTTGGACGACAGCTTCGCCTACCTTAACGTTCACGTTGCCATCCCCTTGTTTTGCGCGGGGCTGTTTGTCGCCTGCATGTTCTGTCATGGCGAGCTCGCTGCGCTTCGGCCCTCGCCCAAGTACCTGACGCGTTTCTATCTGATGCTCTCCGTCGGCGGCGCAGTCGGCGGCTTGATCGTAGGCGTGGTGGCGCCGCTGGTGTTCAATACCTTCCTGGAACTGCCGCTGGCCCTAGTCGCCTGCGGCTTGCTTGCCGCGTGGGTGAGCTGGATCGCGCCAGGCCGGGTAGTGCGGCCGATTCTAAGATGGGGCACGCCGTTGACTGCGCTGCTGGTGACCGTGGTCGCGAGCTGGTACTTGTGGAGTTACGTGAGCTATCAGTATCAGGATGCTCTGCTGTTGCACCGCGATTTCTACGGTACCTTGCGAGTCAAACAGGATGGCGTTGACTCCGATCCTCAGACTAAAAGAAGCCTGGTGCATGGCGTGATCAATCATGGTTACCAATCCACCTACGAGCCGCTGCGCAGCAAGCCCATGAGTTACTTCGGCCCGGATTCCGGTATTGCCCGGGTGCTGGCCTACTACGGCGATGAACGCCCCGCCATTCGCGTGGGCGTGATCGGGCTGGGCGTGGGCGCACTGGCCGGTTGGGGGCGAGCCGGCGACACCTACCGTATGTATGAATTGGTGCCATCGGTGTTGGATATCGCGAAAAGTCATTTCTGGTTTCTCACCGGGTCCAAGGCGAATATTGAGTCGGTGCTTGGCGACGGACGCCTGAGCCTGGAGCGCGAACCGCCACAGAACTTCGACATGTTGTCGATAGACGCGTTTTCATCCGATGCCATACCCATGCACTTGATGACGCGCGAGGCCCTGCGCGTCTACAAGAGCCAGATCAAGCCCGACGGCGCCATCGTCTACAACATCACCAATCGATTCATCAACCTGGCGCCGATGGTCAAGCTGCTGGCTGAGGCCGAAGGAATGCAGGCAATCATGATCTCGCATTCGCCGGAATCCGACGAGTACAACTACACCGACTACATGATTGTCACCAGCAACCAGAAGTTGCTGGCCAACCATCGCTTCAAGGAGGCGGCTGAAATCGACAAGCTCCCCGGGCTGAAAGTCTGGACCGACGATTTCAACAACCTATTTGATGTACTGCGCTGATAGCGCCCAATATTCGATGAGCGCCGATGCCTGAAGATGCCCTAGGGACGGGCATTTCAGGGCATTTCATGGCATTTCATGGCATTTCATGGCATTTTCTGGGCGCGTTCAACGTAGAAATTTATTTTGTTGGTATGACAAGCGCGCCCTTGGTCACGATTTTTTTTTGGGCGGATTTCACAGGGCGCCACTTTTTTTGAGAATTTCCGCTACGGCGTCGGCCAGGCGTTGGTAGCCTGCGGCGTTGGGATGGGCTGCGTCTGTTTTGAGGGCGCCATCCGACAGAATTTTCGCCAGTGCACGGCCCTCGTAGGGAAGTTTCATTTCGCGCGCGATGTCGTCGTAATGATCGGCGGTGGACAGCAAGATTCCCGGACTGGGTACGCCAAGCAGCATGACTTCGATTCCCCTGGAACGTGCCAGGGTCACCATGGAACGGATATTGTCGGCGGCCTGTTTGTTGCCTAGTTTGCGCAGCATGTCATTGCCGCCATGGCAGAGGATGAGTAGCTTGGGGCCAATTTCATCCAGCACTTCAGGCAGGCGCGCGAGACCGGCGGCGCTCACTTCGCCGGGAATTCCTGATGCAATGACCTTACGTCCGATAATTCGTTCCAGCACCGCCGGGTAGCTCGCATCTGATGTCGCGCCAGTACCGAAAGTGAGGCTGTCGCCAAAGGCGAGCACCACGGCGTCCCCAGGCAATCGCGATAGTTTCTGCGTTGATCCGCCACAACCAGCCAGTAGCGATGCAATCAGGAGGCAGGCGATGCCTGATAGCGCCCGTCGTGCATGTTGAATGGGAATTGTCATCGTGCCTGGGGGGTTTGTGTTGGGGTGTTTTTGTGTCGCGGGTTTTGTGTCAGGTTTTCTGTCTGGTTTTCTGTTGATGCGCCGCGCGCTTACGCCTACCATGGGGGCTGCCCTTACTTTACCTATTTATCAGGTTTGTAGACTATGCCGCGTTTCAGCGCCAATATCAGTATGATGTTTCGCGAAGTCGATCTGCCCGATCGCTTCGATGCCGCAGCGCGCGCCGGTTTCAAGGCGGTGGAGATACAGTTTCCCTACGAATTCGACAAAGAGATGCTGGCCGAGCGCGCCAGACGCGCTGGTGTCGAAGTGGTCTTGATTAACCTTACCGCGGGTGATTTCTCCAAGGGTGATCGCGGCATCGGCTGCCTGCCGCGACGGGTTGCGGAGTTTCGCGACGCGGTGAGGCCGGGCATCGAGTACGCACGGGCCCTGGGGTGCCGGCAGATGAATTGCCTGGCGGGGTGCCCAACAGGCCGCTTTGACCCTGCCAAATTGCGTGAAACCTATATATCCAACCTTCGTTTTGCCGCGGGGGAACTCGAGCGTGCCGGGATGGACCTGTTGATCGAGCCGGTGAATTCGCGCACCTTTCCCGGTTCGTATCTTCGCAATTCTGGACAGGCCATCGCCATCATGGACGAGGCCAAGCTGCCGAATTTAAAGTTGCAATACGACCTTTTTCACATGCAGATCATGGAAGGCGACCTGGCGAGGTCGCTTGAGTCGCTGCTGCCGCGAATTGGCCACATTCAGTTCGCGGACGTGCCTGAACGGCATGAGCCGGGGAGTGGCGAAATCAATTTCCCGTTTCTTTTCGACTGGATAGACAGGATTGGCTATCAGGGCTGGGTAGGCGCCGAATATATTCCCTCGGCGGGTACCGAGGCGACTCTGGGCTGGTTCGAACAGTTTCGAGCCGTGACGAGATACGCGTCCGCTGCCGGCTGATTGATGAACGAACGCGTCCAGCCAATCAACTTCATTCGCCAGGCCGAAGTGGCGGCGCGGCTTCTGCGTATATTGCCGCGCGAGGCGGTGCTGCACTCCACCGAGGACACCCGGCCCTATGAATGCGACGGGCTCGCCGCCTATCGCCAGTTGCCGATGGTGGTGGCACTGCCGTCAAATGAAGACGAAGTGGCGGCGGCGCTGCGCATCTGCCATGAGCTTCGCGTGCCGGTGGTGGCGCGCGGCGCTGGCACTGGCCTGTCAGGGGGTGCTTTGCCTTTGGGCGATGGTGTGTTGATGTCGCTGGCGAAGATGATGAAGATCATTTCCATTGATCCTGTTGCGCGCACCGCGCGGGTGCAACCGGGGGTGCGCAACCTGGCGATTTCCGAGGCGGTCGCGCAATATGGTCTTTACTACGCGCCCGATCCTTCCTCGCAGATCGCCTGCACCATCGGCGGCAATGTCGCGGAGAATTCCGGCGGCGTGCATTGCCTGAAATACGGGCTCACCGTGCATAACGTATTGCGTGTGCGCGGATGCACGGTCGAGGGCGATCTGGTTGAATTCGGCTCGGCGGCGCTGGATTCGCCGGGGTTCGATCTGCTCGCCCTGGTGCATGGTTCCGAGGGCATGCTTGCCGTCACCACCGAAATTACCGTCAAACTTCTGCCCAAACCCGATGTCGCTCGCTGCCTGATGGCCTCATTTGCCGATGTGGAGAAGGCGGGCGATGCAGTAGCGGCAGTAATCGGCGCGGGCATAATCCCTGCGGGCCTGGAGATGATGGATAAGCCCGCCACGCGTGCCGTTGAGGAGTTCGTGCATGCCGGCTATGACCTCGACGCCGCGGCCATTCTGCTGGCCGAGTGCGATGGCACCGAAGAGGAAGTCAATGAGGATCTGTTGCGCATCGAAGCGGTGCTGCGGCAGTCGGGCGCAACCCAGGTGCGGGTGTCGCGCGACGAGCAAGAGCGCTTGCGCTTCTGGTCGGGGCGCAAGGCGGCATTCCCCGCCGTGGGGCGGATCTCGCCGGATTACTACTGCATGGATGGCACCATTCCGCGTAAGCGATTGGGCGAAATTCTGTTATTCATCGGCGCGATGGAGAAAAAATACCATCTTCGTTGCCCCAACGTGTTTCATGCGGGCGACGGCAATCTGCATCCCTTGATTCTGTTCGATGCCAACAACGCCGACGAACTGGCGCGCACCGAGGCCTTCGCCAGCGAAGTGCTGCTCAAATGCGTCGCGGTGGGCGGCACCATCACCGGCGAGCATGGCGTGGGCATCGAGAAGATCAACCAGATGTGCGTGCAGTTTCAGCCCGCGGAGCTGGCGATTTTTCGCAGCTTGAAGCGCGCTTTTGATCCGCTGGAGCTGTTGAATCCGGCGAAAAATATTCCGACACTGCATCGCTGCGCCGAATTCGGCGGCATGCATGTCAAAGGCGGCGCCCTGCCGCATCCCGAACTGCCGCGGTTTTGATGTCTGGGGCAATCGCGGATTTCGCCGAGCGCATTCGTGCGTGCGCCGCTGCGGGCGGCAGCTTGCAATTACGCGGCGGCGGCAGTAAGGATTTCTACGGAGGCGCGGCACTTGGCGAACCGCTGCATACCGGCGAGCATGCCGGCATCGTTGCCTATGAACCCAGCGAGCTTGTCATCACCGCGCGATGCGGCACGCCGCTTGCAGAAATCGAGGAGAAGCTTGCTCGCTGCGGGCAGATGCTCGCGTTTGAGCCGCCGCATTTTGGTTCAAATGCGACCATTGGCGGGGCGGTTGCAGCCGGATTATCCGGGCCAAGACGGGCAAGCGCCGGGGCGCTTCGCGATTTCGTTCTCGGTGTGAAGCTGATGGATGGTCGCGGTGAGGTATTGACGTTCGGCGGACAGGTGATGAAAAATGTTGCGGGGTACGATGTCTCGCGGCTGATGGCGGGAGCTATGGGTACCCTGGGTTTGATTCTTGAGGTGTCGCTCAAGACCTTGCCCTCACCAAAGGAGGAGCTCAGCTTGCGCCTGGAGATGCCCGAAGGCAAGGCGATCGATACAATCAACCAGTGGGCGGCGCGCCCGCTGCCGGTGTCGGCTGTGGCATGGAACGATGGTGATCTCTATGTTCGATTGTCCGGCGCCGAAGCCGCCGTGCTCGCCGCCGCCGAAAAAATGGGCGGTTCGAGGGTGGAGCCGACGCAGGCCGAGTGCTTCTGGCGCGGCATACGCGAGCACAGCGATCCCTATTTCAACAAGGGCAAACCGCTGTGGCGTATTTCGGTGCCATCGAACGCAGAAACATTGGAATTGCCGGGCGAACAACTGATTGAATGGAATGGAGCGCTGCGTTGGTTGGCAAGCAATGCCGAGGCACACGCGATTCGCGAGGCGGCCTCGAAACAAGGCGGCCATGCCACGCTGTTTCGCGGGGGAGACAAAGCGGTGGGCGTATTTCACCCCCTGAGCGCGCCGCTCATGGCGATTCATCAGCGCTTGAAAAATGTTTTCGATCCAGGCGCTGTATTCAACCGTGGTCGCATGTATGGGGAATTTTAGTTCAGTGGATTTCGGACAAATTCAGGGGGGCGCGAGGGGAATATCCCCTCGCATGGTGAAATCTGATGCAAACTAATTTGGCGCCATGGATTGTCGACACGCCCGAAGGCATCGAGGCCAATGCCATTCTGCGTAAATGCGTGCACTGCGGGTTTTGCAACGCCACTTGTCCCACCTATCAGTTGCTGGGGGATGAACTCGACGGACCCCGAGGCCGCATCTATCTCATCAAGCAGGTGCTGGAGGGTATTGAACCTTCTGAGAAGACTCAGTTGCATCTGGATCGCTGTCTTACCTGCCGGGCTTGCGAGACCACTTGTCCGTCGGGCGTCGGTTACGGGCGACTAGCCGATATCGGCCGTGGATTGGTGGAGGCGAGGGTGCCTCGATCCTTGTGGGCGTCAATCAAGCGTGGCGCATTGGCGATGGTGCTGCCGCGCCGCTGGTTGTTCGCGCCGCTGGTGGCGCTAGGGCGTTTGTTCAAGCCGTTATTGCCAGGAACGCTCGCCGCGAAAGTGCCGGCCGCCCCTGCGTCGGCCGGACAATGGCCCGCCGCTCGGCATGCCCGCCGTATGCTGGTGCTCGCTGGTTGCGTGCAACCCACGCTCGCGCCGCGCATCAATGCAGCCGCCGCGCGGCTGCTCGACCGCGCCGGCATATCGGCGATCGAAGCGCCAAGTGCCGGGTGTTGCGGGGCGCTACGCTATCACCTCAATCGTCAAGCGGACGGCTTGGACGATATGCGCGCGCTGATAGACGCGTGGTGGCCGTTTGTTGAAGCAGGGATCGAAGCCATCGTCATGACCGCGAGCGGTTGCGGGTCGACGGTGAAGGAGTACGGACATCTGTTGGCGAACGACCCGGCTTATGCCAGCAAAGCCGCGCGCGTCAGCGCACTGTGCCGCGATATCGCCGAAGTGCTTGCCGCAGAGATGGAGCGCCAGAATTTATTGGGCATGTCCACCCAGGCGCCGTCCGAGAAAGTCGCGTTTCACCCGCCCTGTAGCCTGCAGCATGGGCAGGCGATACGGGGGGTCGCAGAGAGCCTGCTGCGCGCTGCGGGCATAGAGCTGACTGTCGTTCCCGATGCGCACCTGTGTTGCGGCTCGGCAGGTACTTACTCGGTCCTGCAGCCCGAGCTGTCGGCCAAGCTGCGCGAGAACAAGCTTGCAGCGCTGGCCTTTGGGGCGCCACAGCGCATCCTTTCCGCGAATATTGGCTGTCTTTCCCATCTTGCCCAAGCCTCGACGGTGCCGGTCGAGCACTGGATTGAGACTCTGGACAGGCGCTTGAGCTAAGCCTGGTAGATTGGCTGAAGATGCCCGTGTTTAATGGATAAAACACGTATTTTCCTAAGTGTTGCACGCCTTCTCAGGGTTGCTCAATTTGACGTTAATTATCTAAATTATCTAAATTATATAAATTATCTAAATTAAATAAATATGGTAATTTCACTAAACTCATTATAATACCCACGATATGGACCCGGTAAGCAACCCTTTCGCGCCTGGCGCCGGCACCCCGCCACCGGAATTGGCGGGGCGAGATGCGTTACGTGAAACGGTACGCGTAGCCATAGAACGCGTCCGACGCGGATTGCCCAGCAAAAGCATTCTGATGGTGGGCCTGAGGGGTGTGGGGAAAACCGTGCTTCTGGACCGCATGCGGGACGACGCCGAAGCGACCGGAATTCATACAATACGTATCGAAGCACCCGAGAATCGTTCCCTGCCTGCGCTGCTGGCGCCTCAGTTGCGGCAAGCCTTGCTGAGACTATCGCGAAATGAGAAGGCAACAGAACTGGCCCAACGCGCCTTGAGGGCACTCGCCGGCTTCGCCAAGGCGCTGAAGCTCAAGTTCCGGGACATCGAAGTGGGTTTTGATTTGGACCCTGAGCCGGGACTCGCCGACAACGGCGACCTTGAGCACGACCTGCAGGCCCTGTTTGAGACGGTTGGCATGGCGGCGCAGAAAGCCGCCAGCGCGCTGGTTCTTTTCATCGACGAATTGCAATATGTTGAAGAAGAGCAACTGGCGGCGCTGATTACGGCCTTGCATCGCACTGCGCAACGCAGCCTTCCGGTGGTGCTGGTCGGGGCAGGCCTGCCTCAGCTCAGGGGCCATATGGGTCAGGCAAAGTCGTACGCCGAACGGCTATTCGATTTTCCGGAGATAGGACCTCTCGATCCACCGGCCGCGGCAATCGCAATCAAGAAGCCGGTCCTCGCGCAGGGCATCAAAATTAGCGAAGAAGCTTTGTTGCAAATCGTGAATGAGACGCGCGGTTACCCTTACTTTTTGCAGGAATGGGGCAAACATGCCTGGGACACGGCGGCGACCTCGCCGATTGCGCGCAGTGATATTGATCAGGCATCGAAGGCAGCGGTTGCGGCGTTGGATGAGAGTTTCTTCCGCGTCAGGTTTGATCGCCTGACACCGGTCGAAAGAAAGTACCTGCGTGCGATGGCTGAACTCGGCCCCGGGCCGCATCGCTCCGGCGATGTCGCCCTTGTGCTCGATCGCAAGGTGACTTCTTTGGGACCAACGCGGAATAAGTTGATTTCCAAAGGAATGATCTGGAGCCCGAACCATGGTGACACGGCTTTTACCGTGCCGCTGTTCGACGAGTTCATGCGCCGAATCATGCCGGGCGATAGTTGGAAGATGTAAGGATCCGTGCATTGAACGGCCGAGACCTGCAAGGTTTGATGGGGGTGGCACGTTTTCTCGTTCCCTACCGCTGGCGCATTGTCGCTGCGATGCTGGCCTTGATAGTTGCAGCCGTCTCGGTGCTGGCGCTCGGCCAGGGCCTGAAGGTGGTGATCGATAATGGTTTCGGCAGCCGCGACGCCACGCAGTTGAATGCCACGCTTGCCTTCGTGATTGGCGTGGCCATTCTCATGTCGCTGGCGACCTTCGCGCGTTTTCACCTGATGATGAGCACCGGTGAACGGGTGATTGCCGATATCCGTCGCGCGGTGTTTGGCCACGTCCTTACGTTGTCTCCCGCGTTTTTCGAGGCCTCGCGCACTGGCGAAATCGTATCTCGCATTACCAACGACCTTACCGTGCTGCAGACGGTGATCGGCTGGGGTCTGTCGATGTTCCTGCGCTATGCGCTGATGATGGCGGGCGCCGCAGTGATGCTGGTGATCACCAGCCCGAAGCTCGCGGCGATGACGCTGGTCGGTGTGCCCATTGCCCTGGTGCCCATCTTGATCGTTGGCCGCCGGGTGCGCCGCCACGCGCGCGAAAGCCAGGATCGCGTGGCCGATGTGTCGGCCTATCTGGACGAGGCCTTGCACGAAATCCGCACGGTGCAGGCCTATGGGCACGAAGCCGAAGACCGGCGATTGTTCGGCGCGCATGCCGAGGCGGCGTATGACTCTGGGGTGCGGCGGGTACGCGATCGCGCTCTGCTGATCGCCTCGGTGATGCTGATTTCGTTCTGCGCAGTGGGTGTGATCCTGTGGATAGGCGGGCACGATGTGCTGGCCGGGGGCATCACGGCGGGTGAGCTCTCGGCTTTCGTTTTCTACGCGGCGATTGTCGCCAATGGGGCGGGCGCGATGTCCGAGGTGTGGGGGGACATGCTGCGCGCCGCGGGGGCGACTGAGCGAATTGTTGAATTGCTGGATACCCGTCCGACCTTGGTCATTCCAGCGATGCCTTTGTCCTTGCCACCGCGCGTCAAGGGCGACTTGCGGGTCGAATCGGTGAGCTTCGCCTATCCAGGTCGAGAAGACTTGGCCCTTGATGGATTCTCGCTCAACATCGCGCCGGGTGAGCGCGTCGCGCTGGTGGGTCCCTCGGGCGCGGGCAAATCCACGGTGCTCGTGTTGCTGTTGCGCTTTCACGATCCGAAATCAGGCGTCGTGCGCATTGACGGCATCGACATGGCGCAGTGCGATCCGCTGGAGGTGCGCCGCCACATCGCCCTGGTGCCACAGGACCCGGTGATTTTCGCGGCGACTGTTACCGAGAACGTGCGCTATGGGCGTCCCGAAGCATCGCTGGACGAAGTGCGCGCCGCATGCGAGGCGGCGCAGGCTTTGGAATTCATCGAACGCCTGCCGCGGGGGTTCGATTCGGAACTGGGCGAGCGCGGTGTGCGCCTATCCGGGGGCCAGCGCCAGCGATTGTCGATTGCACGCGCGCTGCTCGCCGACCGCGAGGTCTTGCTGCTAGACGAAGCTACCAGCTCCCTCGACGCCGAGAGCGAACGGGCCGTGGGCGTGGCCTTGGAGCGCCTGGCGCGCGGGCGTGCGACGCTGGTGATCGCGCACCGCCTCGCGACCGTGCAGAAGGCAGATCGCATTGTTGTGATGGATCGCGGCCGTGTGCATGCCGTGGGCACGCACGAGTCGCTGATGCGCGAGGACGGCTTGTATGCGCATCTGGCGAGGCTGCAGTTTCTGGATATGGCGACGTAGGTTGGTGTCGTTTCGACACTTGGCTTGAATTGACCTGACGGCATATTATTCTGCGCAATGAGTCCGTAGGCCCCGTGTTACTCAAGTGGGGGCAAAGATAGAGGGAATGCCTGCAATCGACCCT
>CAMDFL010000053.1 GCA_945897475.1 Bordetella parapertussis | reverse complement strand
TGCAGGCAATTGAGTATGGCAATGCCCATCGTATAATGCCGAAACTCAAGGTTTGAATCCCACTTTAAGACTAGGATACGTCTCATGCGCCGTCTCCAGTCGCGCCGTCTCCATTCAATACTTTGCGCCGCACTCGCGTTGGCCACCGCCTACGTTTTTGGTGGTCTGGCGCAAGCGCAGAATAACCCTTCGAAATCGGTTCGTTTCATCATTCCCAACGGCGCGGGCTCGCAACCGGATGTGGTGGCGCGCATTCTCTCCGAGCGTCTGTCGCGGCGGTTTGGGCAACAGTTTCTTGTTGAAAATTTAAGCTAAGCAGTCAATGCTCAAACCAGGCTAGGCAGCCGCACCGCCACCACCGCCGGGACGCCCTTGCGGGTTTCTGCCAAACCGCGTTTCAATGCAGGTCCAATTTCTGCGGGCGTCTGCACCAGTTCGCCAAATCCACCCACCGATTCGGACATGCGGGCGAAATCGGGTGGTGGCTCGAAGGTGCCGCCTTCGCATTGGATGCCGGCCGCGTAGCCGCCCGGATAGGATTTTTTCAATCCATGGGTTCCAGTGCTATAGCTGCCGTTGACGAACACCACCGATAAGAACCCAGCTTTGTGGTGCGCGCCCGCCCACAATGCTGCCGAGGGTGTTCCGAACTGGAAAAATCCGTCCCCGCTTGCGAGCACTACATCCTGCCTGCCCGCCACCATCTTCGCGCCAAAGGCCGCGCCTACGCCCCATCCGCCGCAGCTGGAGCCGCTCTTGAAACTGGTGCCAGGCTGTGTTCGACGCGCATAGTTTTCGACGTGGGTTCCGTTGGATAAGCCATCATTGAGAAGAATCGCATCGGGCTCTAAGATCTTTCCCAGTTCATGCGCCACCAGAAGGCCGCTCGAGACACTTTTCTTCGACGCCTCGGCCGCATCGGCAATCAATTTCTCGTTCATCGCTTTTTTGCGAGTTTCCAGGCGCGCTCGGCGCTCTTCAATCCGCGACATATCGCTCTGGTCGAGCATGCCGGTGGCGGCTTCATAAACGGCGCGAATGACGTTAGCCGCGGTGGCTGGAATCCACAGATCAGCGCGGAACTCCATGGTCTTGAAACGTGACTGCACCGGATCGATGCTCACCCAGGCAATTTTCGCATCCACTGGCGGTGTATCGATGCCGGGCAACCACGGGCTGATGCTCTCCAGAACGAAACAAACGTCCGCTTCGGCGCTCGTGGGTCCAGATTCGAACAAGGGATGTGTCTTGGGAAAGTTAAGCACCTGAGGATTGCCAGGCTCTGACACTGGCAAGGCCAGTAACTCTGCCAAACGCACCAGTTCACGCACGGCAACCGGGTCCTTGCCGATACGCTCGGTCATCACCAGGGGGTTACGTGCCTTCACCAGCCATTTGGCGATGGTCTTGGCGTGTTCCGGATCGGGAAAAACGCCCTGCGATACACCGAGCTGATCGCGTGTTGGAAAACGTGCGCGTCCAGGATAGGGCAACATCGTCGTTTCGCGCGGAAGGCTCAAAAATACCGGCCCACGGGGTTCGCTCATCGCTATTTGCAGCAAGCGACTAATCATTAAACCGGGATTGTCCTGATGTTCAAGGCGGTGATCCGCCTTGGTGTACTGGCGCAGAATCTCACCTTGATCACGCGGCTCCTGCAACCATTGAATCGACCCGTCACGCGCGCCGCGCATGGAGCCGGGGAATGCCCGCGGTCCGCAACCCGCTGTGAGCAGCACCGGGTAATTGCCACGCCAGGCCGCGTGTATCGCCGCCCCATAGTGCAAGGTGCCCACGTCCACATGCACCGCGGCAGCTGAAGGCTTTCCCGACACCATCGCAGAACCCAAGGCGGCATGCAGCGCCACCGATTCATGCATCATGGTAATTAGCTTAGGCGCCGGCCACCCCTTGTTCTCGGCTTTGGCTATCGCCTCTTGAAAAAATGCCATCTCGCTGCCCGAAACGAAATACAGTTGATCGATACCGCCCAGTTTCATTGAGGCGACAATCGCATCTGACCATTCATCGGCGCCGTATTCGTTCCAAAAATTGTCGCCAGCCTGAACCTGCGGATCAGCCATCTTGTTCATTTCCAGTTCCTTAATGTTTTTGGCCCCAAGGCCACCCATGCGATCGGCCCGTCTTGCCGTATCTAGAATCTTCCCGCATCTATTTTTGTCGGGTCTATTTTTGTCGGGTCTATTTTCGCAGCTGAGCTTACTGCATTGCCGGTAGGCGCGCGAGCGTATCCCGCGAACCCTATCCGGTGAGCCGGGAATTGGCCAATTGCAATCGATCGGCCAGATTTCGCACCAAGGCGCGTGTCAACTGCAACTGCGTGCTCAAACTCATTGCGTCAAGCTCTATGGGATCGAATTCGGCGAGCAACAAATCGCTCATCGCCTCAACATTGGCGTGCCGCGGCAGCTTGCCACCGCTGATGTAGGCCATTTCGCCAAAGCATTCCGATTCGCCGATCATATTGAGCAGGCGTCCGTTCTTAACCACCTTGGCCTGTCCACGGGCGAGGAAGAAAAAACTCGCGCCCGGTTCATTCTCGCGGATCAAAGTTGCGCCGCGCGCGACGCGCGACCAGTTTCCCGCGTTCACCATTTCCCATATTTCCGCGTCGGACAAATTGGCAAGCATTTCCACTTTTTGCAAAGTGACGAATTTTTCGCTGTCGGCAATGGCACCAGGAGGCAGCACCAACGAGCCCAATGCCGACAAGGTGCGCGCGAAATCGCCCCAGGTCGGGTAACGGTGCTCCGGTTTCTTGCACAGAGCGCGCAGAATCACCTCGTCGAACTGACGGGGCAAATCAGCGCGTAATCTGCTTGGCGGCGCCGGATCCTTGCCGCGAATCATCACCGCCAGGGTCCCCAAATCGTTGGCGACCAATGGCCGATACCCGGTTAAGAGTTCATACAGGACCACGCCCAGTGCATACATGTCGCTATGAAGCGTGAGTTCCTTGCCGTCGATCTGTTCGGGCGACATGTAGAAAGGAGAACCCATTGCGACCGTCTGGACCGCTTCACTCTTCCTCAAAAACGCCGAACCAAAATCGGCGATCTTCACATTGGTACCTTGATTGATCATGATATTGGCGGGCTTGATATCACGATGGACGATGCCCTCGCGAAACGCATAGTCCAGCGCCCCACAGCACTTGAAACCAATTTGCAACACATCGCAGATCGGCAACAGGCAATCCGGCCTGGCGTGCTGGGAGAGATCTCCCCCAGTCACCAACTCCATGGCGATGTGCCCGGAGTTCTCCTCGACCACGGCGTCGTAAATGGTGACGATGTGCGGGTGTTTTAACTTTCCCGCGAGCGAAGCCTCGTTCAGAAACTGGGATCTAAGCACCGCGCCGAATTCGGGGTCGCGAAAAACCTCGGGTTCGATGGTCTTTAACGCAACCACGCGATTGGTAAAGGTATCCACGGCGAGATATACCGTGCCGGTCGCGCCTTTTCCCAGCGCTTTTTGCACTTCGTACTTGCCGATCTGAAGCGTCAGATCAAGCTCAAATCCTGCGTCTGCCATGGCCATTATGCAGTACCCAGATACCGCGATAGCTGCGGCGAATCTGCGCATGATACTCGATGGAATGTGGACAGGCTGACGATATACAATAGCGCCCCTTGAAGGGGGGCCATCCCATTTTTTCCACCTCATTTGCCCAGTTGATGGATCTGACACACGACAGATCTGACCCACGACAGGTCTGATATCAACGTCGCCGTTCAACATCCGGTTCAAATTGCTGTTTTCGCGTCCGCACAAGGAGTAATAAACCATGGCCAGGCTAACCGCCGCTTTCGCCTCGTCACACAGTGTCATGCTGGCTGCGCAACTTGAGGATTGGTTGACCCGATTCCGCGTCAGCGACCTGCGCATGCCTTATTTTGACGATGAAGGAAAGAAGATTTCCTACGAGACGGTGTTGGCACGCGCGCCGGATGGGATCGCCGAATTGATCACCGAGGAGGCCATTACGCGGCGATTTAACGAAGTGCAAGCCGCCATGGAAAGCATGAAGCAGCAGGTGCAGGCGGCCAAGCTGGATGTTCTGGTCATCGTCGGCGACGATCAGTATGAAATGTTCAAGGACGATCACATGCCTTCATTGGGCGTGTACTACGGGGAGACCATTCGCAACGCGGTGCGAGAGGAGTTGCCGCCCGAGGAATGGTATCGACGCGCGCAAATGTGCCGCCTGGAGGAGGATACCGAGGCGAATTATCCCTGTCACAGCAAGCTGGCTGTGCATCTGATCGAAAATATGATTGAGCGCGAGTTCGACGTGGCTGCAGTAAGCGCCACCCCGCCGGATCTGACCGAGGGCCATGCCTACTCCTTCGTACATCGCTGGTATTTGAAAGGGGCGATCATCCCCGTCGTGCCGATTTTCCTCAATACCTATAACTGGCCCAATCCGCCTACGCCAAAACGCTGTGTAAAATTCGGCAAAACATTGCGTGAATTGATCGCCTCGTATCCCGAGGATCTCAATGTCGGGCTGATGGCCTCAGGCGGCCTGTCGCATTTCATTGTCGAGGAAAAAATGGACCGCGACATCATGGCGGCGTTGCGCGGCAAGGATCTTGATTTCCTCGGCAATCTGGATGCCAGAAAATTAAAGGCCGGGAGTTCCGAAATACGCAATTGGATTGTAGTGGCCAGCGCCGCCACCGATCTCAACGTAACCTGGGAGTCCTATACACCGGGTTACCGAACTATGGCGGGAACCGGTACCGGACTGGGATTCGCACGCTGGAGTTGATATCGCGGCCCGTGGCTAATACGCACTACCCGCTGCCGCCAACATTACAAACCGCTATTCCAATTTCACGTTGAGGGCCTTCAGGCGGGCCGAGTAACTCGCCCGGTCGGCGCGCAACTGTTCGGTCAAGGGGCCGGGGCCAAGATTGAACACTTCCAGCCCCGCCGCATGAATGTGTTTGTCGCGAAAATCGGGCACGGAAATGACTTGTCCTGCGTCGTTGGCGATTTTATTGATGACCGCCACTGGCGTCCCACCGGTTGCGAACCATCCAAACCATCCGCCCGAAACAAAACCCTTGACCCCCGCCTCGGAAATCGTCGGCACATCCGGAAACGCGCTGGAGCGTTTTTGTCCGCCATAGGCGATGGCGCGTATGCGTCCCTGCCTAACCAAAGGAATGGTTGCGGTGATGCCCATGATGCCAAAGCTCACCTGCCCCGCGAGGATAGCCTGAAGAATGTCCGCGCCGCCCTTATACGGAACATGCGTCACATCTATGCCGGTAACACGTGCCAGCGCCTCGGTATCGATATGTGCAAGGCTACCAATACCAAAACTGCCATAGTTGATTTCGCCCGGCCTGGCGCGCGCGGCAGCCACCAGTTCGGCCAGGTTGCGCGCGGGAAATTGCATACTTGAGACAAACATGCTGCCCGCCTCGACCAGGCCAATTACCGGCGCCAGATCCTTGATGGGGTCGAAGGGCATTTTGCGGTTGAGCAAGTCGTTGCTCAACTGCACCATGGTACCCATCCAAAGCATATGGCCGTCGGGCGAGGCCTTTGCCACAGCGTCCGCGGAAATAATGCCGTTGGCGCCGGTGCGATTCTCGACAATCACCGATTGCCCCCAACGCCTGGTCAATTCGGGCGCCATAGCGCGCGCCAATGAATCCTGCAGCCCCCCTGGAGACACCGGGATAATTATGTGAACGGCCTTGGCCGGATAGCTTTGCGCCAGCGCATTGGCGCATGCCAGCGCGATTCCCATCGACAATGCGCCTAGAATTTTTCGTGAAGAATTCATGCCGGGTCCCCAAATCAGTCATTATGTTGTTTCTCAAGCGTACCGCATCGATACGGTGTGCGCACCGACGGGGGTATGCACGCCGATAGGGGTATGCGCGCTGATGCGGTGTGCGCATATGCGCAACCCACAATATACGCAACCCACACTATCCCCGAGTTGATGGTATTGCTACCATTATAGATTCAACATCCAAGGATCATCGATATGAAAGCAGCATGGTATGAGACGCAAGGTACGCCCCAGGAGGCATTTCAAGTCGGCGAAATGCCCGACCCGACTCCCGGCTCTGGCGAAGTACGCGTGCGCATGCATGCCTCTGGCGTCAACCCCACCGACACCTACACACGCAGCGGCTCGCGCCGGCCCGGCATGCCTTATCCAAGAATTATTCCTCATCAAGATGGCGCAGGCGTGATCGATGCCGTCGGGCAAGGGGTTGCATCCTCACGCGTCGGCGAGCGTGTATGGATCTACATGGCGCAATGGCAACGCGCTTTCGGAACCTGCGCGCAATATTGCGTCCTGCCCTCCGAGCGCGCGCCGCGCTTACCCGAGAATTGCAGCTTCAATGAAGGCGCCTCGCTGGGCGTCCCCTGGCTCACCGCGCACTACGCCGTCACCATGCACGGATCGATTGAAGGAAAAACCGTTCTGGTGGCCGGTGGAACTGGCGCGGTCGGCTATTACTGCGTGCAAATCGCGAAAGCCAACGGCGCACGAGTGATTGCCAGTGTCGGCAGCGCTGAAAAAGGTGTTCTCGCCCGAGCCGCAGGAGCTGACGATGTGATTGATTTTCGCGCCGAGAATGTGGGCGAGCGCATAGGCGCAATCACCGGCGGACTCGGCGTTGACCGGATTCTCGAACCGTTCTTCGCCAAAAATGCCGCCGACTATCCCAAAATGTTGGCCAAAAATGGCAGCGTAATCGTCTATGGTGCTGGCGGCGCGGAAGCTACGATCTCGGCGGGCTGGGGCATACAGACGCATCCCACCATTTGCTTCATTTATATGTACGAATTGCCGGATGTCGCTTATGTCAAGGCGGTGACCGACTTTAGCGCGATGCAAACCGCAGGAAAACTGAAACACCTGCCGATTCGTGAATTTTCATTGCAACAGATTGCCGAGGCTCACCAAGCGGTCGAGGCTGGCAATAGCGCTACCCGGATGATTCTGAAGTGCAGTTGAGCTCAGTCCAGCGTTACATTGCTGTGATACACGATTTTGTCTGACGCAGAAGGATAGCCGCCGCGCCAGGCCCCTGGGGCGACATCACGGTAGGCATCCTTCATCAAGGGCGATAGAGGACGGCTGTTGGGCACCGACAACCACAGGCGCAGCAGATGCCTCTTCTTATCTTCTTCCTCGTAATCATCGAAGTCGGTGCGCGCATGCAGCATCACATGGTTATTTAATAGCTGCAGATCCCCCGGCTCGAACAGAAACGATAAATGCATGTCAGGGCGATTGGCAATATCCTGAAACAGCTCCAGGGCCTTGATCTGCTGCCCGGTCAAAGCGGGGATTTTTTCGGGGAATTTCTCGGCTGCAAGACGGAAATAGACGTAGCCCGTCTTGCAGGCAAAGTAACCGTCCTGCATGGAGAACACTGGCTGGGTCCAATATCTGCCGGCGCGCTCACCCGGCGAATAACCGGAAAATACGCCATACAAAGGCTCCACCAGATCCTCTGCTTCACGCAGCATTTGATTGTGCAGGGCGACCGAGCTTGCGATCATGGAACGCCCACCCTGCTTCGCGGTACGAACCACCAACAATCCCACTACATCGCAACTGTCGGTGTGAAATTCCAGGCGCCGACGCGACTGGTAACCACGTCCCCGCCCATCATTGAAGCGACTCATATCGCGCACGTCTCCCAGAACGTCGCCCTTGCTGCTTTGCGTTACCGCGCGGCCTAGGTATAGGCCAAGCGCCCAGTACATCAGGCGCATGTCCTCAACCGGATGTCGTTCAACCGGCAGCCCGCGGATAATAAACATGCCGCAATCGTGCTCCAGGATGCGATGCGCTTTTTCAACCAAACGAGGAAAAAGCTCAAGTGGAAAATTTTCACGATTCACCAGGGCGATGCCGATACCCTTTTCTTTTACACAGGCCAGAGCAGACTCGATTTCATCGATCTCGGGATCGCTCAATCGATGTATCCAGTCGCTTCGCGCGCCGATCGCGGATGCACGCCAATCGGCCGGCGAATTTATGATTGCGTGAGTCAAACCCATATGGATTTCACCGCCGACCAACCGGTTTGTAAAAGCAATTGCCTCTCATCGGGATTCATACGCCTGGCGCTCCAAAAAATGTTGCAAGGAGCGAGGAGTCTACTACCGCGCTTTGATTTTTGCGCGGCGGCAAAACGCAAAAGATGCAGGTATGACTTGGGTTTTCAGGTTTGTTGCCCGCGCCGATTTCAATCCAAGGGCTGCGGCAGTCCCATGTGGTAGCCCTGCGCGAAATCCACTCCGATTTCCCGAAGCACCTCCAGTGTTTCCTGGCGTTCCACATACTCAGCGATGGTTTGCATTCCTTTGTCATCGCAGCCTTGGTGTAAAGCCTCCAGAGTCATACGGGCGCCTGGGTCATGATCGCAAGCGCTAACAAGGCTGATGCCGATCTTCACAAAATCCGCCTGGAATCGATCAAGTAACTCAAATTCCGCAGGACTGCCATCAAATGCCGCGAACGCAAACGCGCATCCCAGAGGTTTGAGCTGCCTTACAAGCGTCTCGACTCCGGCAATATTGGCTTTCGCATCAAGCATTGAAATCTCAAATGAAAATGCACAGGCCGGCACCTGGTTGTCGCGAATTTTTGTCGCCACATATGTCGCAAAGCCACGATCCAACAAGGAATCTGGCGCCAGATTGATACTGCATCGTGGTGGAATGTCACCCGGCCGCAATTTGCAGAATGTGCGCACCCAGCGTATGGCGCGGTTCGCAACCCAGCGGTCCAGATAGTGCATCAACCCGCAGTCCACCAGCACTGGAATAAAACTGCCCGGCGGGAGCATTTTTCGCTCCTCTTCCTGAAAGCGCACCAGAATTTCCTGGAACCGCGGCGAGCCTGTCCGTGTGTTCAACTCGATAATCGGTTGCGCGAACAAAATAAATTCGTCGCGATGCAGTGCACTGACAAGAGTGTCGGTTATCGCCTTTTTTTCCAGTGCATCTTGATCCATATGGCGATACCCACAGTGACGATACCCGCAGTCGCGGTCACTTCCATTTACTGATAATGTGTCTTACGGCAGGCAATTCTAAAACTTGATAGCGCTGGTCAGCGCGCCGACTTAAAACCCAACAATAAATATCAGAACGGAATGACACTTATTTAATGGTTTTTGGCTTGTCCCCTCCTGCCGTGAGCGGCTTACTGAAGATCGTTGTTTTCGAGCGGATGGCTTCATCATCCGCGCGAAAACAACGATGCCCGCGAACGGATTTTTCGTTCGTGCAGGTTTTGGCAGCACTGCCGCGGGCGAAGCACGTTTTTATACGGATGAACACCATCCGAATAAAAATGTGGTTTCTGAATAAAGCAGATTAGGTTTATTCTTTGTCCCGGATTTCGGCGCTTAAGAGAGTGCCATTCGTATCAGAGCGGTAAAATCCACGACTCCATGACGAGGTTCCCATGCCAGATGGCGACACGCTTCCCCCATTGAAATACCTTGGCCCGATCCATGAAGGCATCCCGGTTCACGATCTGGATGCCTGCGTAAAATTCTACACCGAAGTGTTGGGGCTGAAACTGCTGCCCCGGCCCAAACTGCCTGCGCCTGGCGCCTGGCTGGGGGATGAAGACAATAAGGTTCAGTTTCACCTTATCGTCACCAATAAGGATTACATTCCCGGACCCGAGGCGAAAACTTCGGCCACTGGTCGCCACACCGCATGGATGGTAAAGAGCCTGGCAGATTTTCGCGCCCGTATGGAGTCCCTGGGCGTGGACTACCAATCTGTGGGTGGATTTATCAATAGCGACCAGCTATTCGTCAAGGACCCTGAGGGCCATACCTGGGAATTTCAAGAACCCAAATAGACCCAGTCCTGCAGGCAACTTTGGCACTATCGAGGACATGGGAATGCTGCGCACACAACAGAGCAATTTGAACCTAAGCATAGGCCAGGCGGTAGTACTGGGGCAAACCGTAATACTGGGTCTAGACAAGGCATGGAGCGCGATGCGGCGCATCGTCGATGGGCTTATCGCCGAGGAACAAGCCGGGGCAGACCCACGACCTTGAAATATCTCCAGCGCACCAAAGACGCCCTGCTTCGCGTTCGCGCATTCTCCATGCTGCGCTACCGCGAATACCGGTTGCTATGGTTCGGCCAGGCATTCGGGACCATGGGCACGCTGATGGATGAGGTCACGCGCGGCTGGTTGATCTATGAACTCACCGATTCGGTGCTGCAACTGGGCTTGGTGCGCGGCGTCATGGTGATCCCCTACGTGCTGCTTGCGCCGCTTGCCGGCAGCACAGCAGACCGCTATTCGCGCAAAGCCCAGTTGATGGTGGCGCAACTGTCAAACGTAGCGGTCTACGCTGTAACGGCTGCGCTTGTGCTGACTGGAAATATTGAGCCCTGGCATGTCTATGTGTCAGCGTTTCTGGCCGCCTCCTTTCAGGTTTTCCAGCAGCCTGCGCGCGCCTCGATGGTCTCAGGTTCGGTGCCACGCGAATTTATAACCAATGCCATTGGCTTTAATTCGCTGTTATTCAATGTCTCGCGTGCCGCGGGACCTGCTCTGGCGGGTGCGCTAATTGTGTTGACCGGCACTGGCGGCGCATTCGCGGTGCAGGCCCTGCTCCTCCTCGCCGCGGTTTTCTTTACGATGCCGCTGCGCCCGGCTCCTCATCCGCCGCGTAGCGGCGCTGCCATTGGCGAAACCTTGTTCGCGAGCATCCTGGAAGGATGGAAATTCAGCTGGCGAAACCAGTCAGTGCGAGCGGCTCTGGCATGTGTGATGTTGGCGTCATTTTTCATTGTCCCATTCACAACGCTGCTGCCGGTGTTCGCGCGTGATCTCCTGCAGGTAGGCGCGCAAGGCCAAGGGTTCCTGCTCACCGGCATGGGCGCAGGCGCATTTTTCAGCGCCGCACTGGTTGCCAGTGCAGGACACCGGCTTCCACGAGGCCTGATGATGCTGGTCGGCGGGGTGTGCTACGGACTGTCAGTTCTTTTGTTCGCCGTATCGCCCTGGTACGCGTTGTCAATACTCGCCATGGTCGCCGCAGGGCTATCGCACGTCTACTGCAACGTACTGGTCAACACCATCGTCCAGACCTACTCGCCCGCCGAATTCCGCGGCCGCAGCATGGCGATATTCGGCATGCACCAGGCAGTGATAGCCCTGGGCGCAATGTTGTACGGCGCGCTCTCCACCTTAGAGGGCGTGCGCTGGGCCGTGGCAAGCATGGGCGTAGCGGGCATCCTTTGCATTGTCGCGCTCAACTTTGCCATGCCTGAGGCGAAGCGGATTCGCTAGCGGTCGGACTCTGTTGCTGGCCAGTGATGCCCGGATTGCGCGGTAAGACCGGAAAGCGTGCTTCCTCGCTGGCATTGGCATCGCACCGATATCAAGTGCGCCGTACCGGTGGCTTGATCAGCAGAAAAAACACCGACCCTAATCCGGCGAGCAGCGCAAGCGTGGTGAACCCGGCCTGATAATTCCCGGTCGCATCGGCGAGCGCGCCGGCGAACAGCGGCCCGACTACCTGCCCTATCAGTACGATCATGAAAGACAGACCCGCGATCAGTCCGATGGCGGTGCGACCGAAGTAATCGGCGCGCATCGCCTGCATCAGCGGGCCCCGCAGTCCCCATGCAACGCCATGCAGCACAGCGAAGCCGACAAGCATGATGGGGGAGGTAGCAAACGTGAGAAGCAGCATTCCGGCCATATGTAAGAAGGTGCAACCTGCCGATAGAAAACGCTTGTCGTAGCGGTCGCCGATCGCGCCCGCAAGGAAAATGCCTGCAAATTGTCCAGCTGTCATCAGCCCCATGACCAGCGCGGCTGCGTCAAGTTCGTAGCCCAGCCCCTCCTTCAGGTGGGTGATGGCATGCACATTCACCGCGCTCACCACCAGAAGCGACAGGCCGTGCCCCAAAGAAATGAACCAGAAGGTGGATGTCTTGATTGCCTGGGAGGCAGTGAAATCGCCCCGGGCGGCGGGTGGAGCGGGGATGGCAGCCGATCCCCCTGCATTTGATGCAGTGGCATCGCCCACAGATACATTCAGCCCATCGACGACCTCGCCTATATCCTCGGGACGGCGTCGGATAATGGTGGCCAGGGGAAAGCCGACCAGAATGATGATCACCCCGGAGGTGAATGCCGTCGCGCGCCAACCGAAACTCAGCATCGACAGGGCCACCAGCGGCGCCAGCATGCCGCCGCAGGCACCGCCCAGATTCATGGTTGAGAGCGCCCGGGAGCGTTTCTTCTCAAACCAGTGCATCACTGCGATGGTGAGCGGGAAAAATCCGGAGAGGCCCGAGCCCAAGGCAATTAAAAGGAAAGCTGCATAGAAGCCGGTCAGCGTGTCGACTTGACTAAAAAGCATAAAGCCTAAGCCGAGCGCGATGACCCCGCATTTCACCATGATGCTCGAACCGAAGCGGTCGACCAGCCAACCCTGGATCGGCCCAAGCAGCGCATTCTCCACCTGTTGAATCACCGCAGCGCCCGCTAATGCGGCTTTGCCCCAACCGAATTCCTCGCGCAGCACCGCAATGTAGGCGCCAAGGGACTGCTGTAGCAGGCTTGCCTGAATCATCTGCAGACCGAATGACGCCCAGACCATGTTCCAGCCGTAGAACCGGCGCGGCTTGGTCGCAACCGTCATGGAGATAATGCCGTATGCGAGACGGCGTTTTTCTGCCGCAAATTTAAAAATTTCATTTCGAATGAATGGCCTTGGTGATGGCCTGTCTTAAGGCGCCTCGCCTTTGAGAAATTCACGCGGCGCGGGGCCGGAACCTTCCACGCGCGGACCATGGGCGATGAATTTATTCTCGCCGCGCTTGTCGACAGCCTCGACTTGCAGAATGTGTGCCTGCTCATCGCCTATGGTCTCGAACCAGTAGGGAACGTTTCGCGGAATGAATATGCCTTCCATCGGGTTGAGCTCAGCGCTGATGGTGTCCTGCTCAGGACCGTAGAAACGCACGCGTCCACGCAACACGAACCAGAAACCATCCATTCCGGTGTGCGAATGCAATTGCAATTCGCCGCCCGCGTTGAGGATTTGCATATTGCCGACCATGATGTCGGTTTTCACCAGCGGAACAACTGAGCGCATTCGGGTGGCTTTGGGCGGATCCACCAGACTGAAAACACGGGCCTGGGTGCCCGCTTCACCGGAGTAGTGATTGTTGTTCGATTTCACTTCAGTAGTTGCTGGTTTCTCGACGGTTTTTTCCATCACATCTCCTGTCAATAAATTCAACGAGTGGTATTTTTAACCAGTAGTATTTCGAACCGGTAGTATTTCGAACCAATGGCGGACTTCCAGTTGGCGGGTGATTCAACGGCTTGCATGCTTTGCTCCAGCTTTCAATCACCACATCGGGTGAGCATCGGGCAGTGTCATAGTTTAATCCCAAGCTCAAAATCGCATTGTGTCGTCTTGATCACTGTGTCGCCTCGATCACAGGCGCGATCGACGTTAGCACGGTAAAGTGAGGCCTCCGAAATCAAAGGAATAAAAATGGACGCATGGCAGGATAAACAGGAAATAAGCGAAGTCGTGCAGCAATGGGCCTTGTGGCGGGATTCCGGCAATTGGCAGCCGCTGCGAACCACCTACGCGATTGAGGGCCGCATGACCACCATGTGGTTCGATGGAGCTGCCGATGATTTCATCGCCGCCTGCCGTGCAGGCGCCGGCAAAGGCAATACCAGCGGGCATTTTATTTGCGGTTCAACGGTGCGCGTCAATGGCAGCAAGGCGCTGGCGAATTCGCGCTTGATTCTGCTTATGCGTACTCGCCTGGAGGGCGTGCAGGTGGACCTCACCAGCAATGGGCGCTTCGTCGATCGTTTCGTCAAAGAAAACGGCAAATGGGGCATAGGGCATCGTAGAACCGTCTACGACAAGGACCGCCTGGATGCGGTAACGCCAGGTGCTACATTGCAACTGGACAGCGCTGAACTGCAGGGGTACGCCGAAGGATATCGGCATCTTGCCTACCTGCAGAAACGCGCCGGGCGGGGTCTTACGCAGCATACACCCACTTTTGGTAGTGAAATTCTGGCTGGCTTGTATCGCGACGACGACACCTGGCTGGCCGCGTAAATTGAATCAATAAAAGGGAATTGAAGAATGATGATCGACTGGAAGTCATATAAACAGGAACTCGGCAAAATGGTCGGTGAGATCGGGAGCGTCAGTCCCGACATTGTCGCCGGCTACAAATCCTTGAGCAAAGCCGGCGACAACACCGGGCATCTGGATCGCAAGACCCGCGAGTTGATTGCGTTGGCGGTCGCGGTAACGCGCCAATGCGATGGCAGCATTACGGTCCATTTGGATGAAGCGCTTAAGGCCGGCGCGAAGAAAGAAGAAATCGTTGAAGCCCTGGGTGTCGTAATCAACGTCAACGCTGGCGCTGCGCTGGTCTACTCCTCGCGCGTCATGGATGCCTTGATGTCAAAGAGCGTCTGATTCGTCATAGAGAAGACTTCACAGCCCAGGCTTTTGGTGCCCCAGCGGCAGCTGCTCGACGGCCGTTGCGTAGTACTCCCAGGCGCGCGAAACGGTCGATGCGTTGTTGTCGCCCTCGACACGCTGCGCTTCCTCGTCGGTGTAGACGCGCAAGCGCGACATATCGCCGCCTGAGGCCGCCAACATGCGTAATTGCAGGCTGGCGGTCTCCTCCAGGTAACAGGACACCACCGCCGCAGAGCGCACGTCGGGCAATGCCGCGGACATGCCATGACCTCGCATCATCACGGCGTTTGACGAACCCAGGCTCTTCGCCACCAAATCGCCCAGCTCACGCGAACGAATCAAACCGATGGGCCCATACTCCGGGACGCCGTTGCGAAAAGCCGCGGCCGCGTTAAACACCACGCGCAGCGGCTGTCCGATCTGGGTGAGACATATACACCCTGGCGGATGCGCATGCACCACGCCACCGACATCCGGACGTGCCGCATAAATGCGCGCGTGAATCCAGAATTCGCTATTGGGTTGGCCATCGCCGGCGAGTAATTTTCCCTCGGTGTTCAACAGCAGCAAATTGTCAGCACGCGCCAAGCCTGGACTGCGGCGCGTGGGCAGAACAAAGGTATCGGTGCCGGGAACGCGCGCGCTGGCATGGCCAAAGGCGCTCGACAATCCAAAACGCTCAATGATTTGATTGGCCGTGGCCACATCCTTGCACAGGCTTTCATCCGCTACGTACATGTGTTTTCCATCTCCATCAGGTTTATTTAAGCCTACTCATACAGCGCTGATCACCGACATCACTGCCGTGGCCGTGGCTACCGCATCACCATTTTCAGACGCCAGCGTGGCGCGAGCGAATACCAGTGTGCGCCCTGCCCGTTCGACCTGGGCATCGCAAAAGTAGACCCCTGGCAGTGCCGGTTTAAGATACGCCACGTTCAGGCTTGCCGTGGCCACCGCCTTGTCATCATCGGTGACCGTCATGGCAACAAAGGCAATTGCAAAATCCAGCATGGTCGCGACAATGCCGCCCTGGATCACGCCGCGCCCCTGCAAATACTGCTCACCGGGCTGAAAGCGCATGCGCAGGCGCTTGGCTTTAGCATCCACGCTGATCACCGTTGACTGCAATGAACGCGACAACTCGATACTTCGCAGGTGCAGCGGCTCCTTTTGCTCCGAATCGCGAAAGCGGCGAATTAGGGAGCGATCGTTTTCTTTGATTTCTACCAAGTGTGTCTCCTATGAAATACGTCAATGAAACGCGCCATTAGAATGCGCCAATGCTAGGCACAGGCGTTGCCACCTGCCGCAAAAACCGAGGGGCACCGAAGTGCCCCTAAGCGACTCTAAGCGCCCCTAAGTGCAGCGATGGCTATCTCTGCTTATTCGAGGAAGCTGGGATCTTTTTCGGTCATCCAGCGTGTCATCGCCTGCCACAGAAGCTCGGATGCGCCTACGGCCTCTGCGCCATTTTTTGGCTTGCCTTGCGAGGCTGCACCAGCCCGCCCGATCTGCTCTTGTTGCATCGCTGTATGCGCCATGACTTTTTCATCCGGCAGATGAAGCTTGCTGCCCCCGGACAGCGCCGCGGTCTGTATCTCGCAAGCAGCCTGAAGGCTGCGCATACGCATGAACGAATCGGCGATATCGCGTCCACAGGTCAACAAACCATGGTTGCGAAGAATCAGAATATTCTTCTTGCCCAGATTGGCGATCATGCGCTCGCGCTCATCGGTATCCAGGGATATCCCCTCGAAATTATGATAGGCCACCTGCCCCTGCATGCCGATGGCAGCCATGGACAAAGGCAGCAGGCCTTGTTCCTGGGCCCCAACCGCCACGCCGTCTACGGTGTGGGTGTGCATCACGGCATGCGCGTCGTCGCGCGTCATGTGGATCGCGGAATGGATCACGAAACCCGCGCGGTTCACCGGGTAATCGCTATCGCCGATGATGTTGCCCTCGCAATCGATCTTCACCAGATTGGAAGCCTTGACTTCGCGGTACATAAGGCCGAAGGGATTGATCAGGAAATGGTCATTCTCACCTGGCACGCGCAGCGTGATGTGATTGAAAATCAAACCATGCCAGTTGAAATGATCGAATACTCGATAGGCGCAGGCCAGTTCCTGGCGCGCGCCCCATTCCTTGGCCGACATTTTTAGACGTTTTTCGGCAGTGCTTTTACGGGACGTCGGCATTGGGAGATCCTCTGTCTTGGCAAATTATCGGGCGATGTTAGGCGTGTGAGCCAGGACTGTCAACGCGAGTCCTGACACGCGAAGCCCGCGCGAATCCTCCACATGCCGGCAAGCCTGGCGTGACGCTCATGACGCTTATGCCTGACGCTTATTCCTTGACCTCCCAAGGCCAACCATCTAACGTCTGGCCCCCACAGGCAAAAAAAAGATCAGGCCAATCGGTTCCTGAGTCTTTATTGGAGACAATAGATGGGTGACTACACGAATATGTCGACGTACTACGATGCCATAATGACATCGGGTTACTACGATTACGAGGGCATTGTCGATAGCCTGTTGAGTCATCGGCCCTTCGATAGTGTTCTTGAGATAGGCTGTGGCACGGGCTTGATTCTGGAAGAAATGGCGAAGAGGCCGGCCATGCCCGCCATGACCGGGATAGATTTAACCGAGGCCATGTTGATAATCGCGCGAAAACGCCTTGAGCGATTCCCGAACGTTTCCCTGGCGCTGGAAAACGTCATCGATTTCGATTTGCGACAACAATACGAGCTTGCGTTCTCCTATGGCGGGGTTTGGTATTTCGTGATTGATGGCGACAAAGAGCCAGTCATGGTGAGTCACCTGCCAGAGGATGGCGACAATCATCGGGGCATTGAGCAGTTGGCCAGGCACGTGCGCAGCGGCGGCAAGCTATTGCTGGGCGTGCAAGGGCCGCATTTCGATTATGAAAGAGTCATTTCCAACGGAATGAAATACTCTCAAAAAATTGCTCCGGGCGACAACGGCTTTACCAAGCACTACTATCTTGCCGACGCCTCGCAAACCGTCATGGCCCAGACGCTTCAATACCGCACCTATTCTTTCCCGGAAACCCGGAAAATGCTGTCAAACTATGGTTTCGAATACGAGCCTGAAGCAGGCAGCGAAAAAAGGTTTCTGGCATTTAAAAAGAACTGAATTCGCGCGATATCGTAACGGCGTCGGTTCTCACCGGCTCAAACCCGGAATGGGATCGAACCGCGAGACCTGCCTACCTAGTGCCCGCCAGCTTCAAATCAATTCTCCAAATAAGTGCTCAAACCATTGAATTCCAAACCCCGCCTGTTTTTTGTCGGAATCGGCAACATGGGCCATCCCATGGCCGCGAACCTTATCCGGGCGGGTTATCCCGTCACGGTGTTTGATCTCGCCCGGGAAAAGGCTGACAAGCTGCTTCAACTGGGCGCCGCCTGGGCCTCCAGCCTGAAAGATGGCGCAGCCACTGCGGATGTAGTGATTGCCTCGCTGCCTGGACCTGCCCAGGTCCGGGAGGTGATGTTGGGTAAAGCTGGAATATTGTCCTCGGTCAGACCGGGCGCAACGGTGATCGACACATCGACCAGCGCGGTCGAACTGGTACGCGAGTTGGCGGTGCTTGCCGGCGCCCGCAATGTGGATTTTCTTGAGGCGCCGGTCACCAACGCAGTTGACTTTGCAGCGCTTGGCAAGCTGTCGATTTTTGTGGGCGGCTCCAAGGCAGGGTTCGATGCGAACACACCCATCTTCCGTGTCCTGGGCGAAAAAATCTTCTACGTTGGAGCGCCAGGCAATGCCGCCATCGTCAAGCTATTGACCAATCTTCTCTGGTTTGCTGGCGCCGCAACCATAGGCGAAGCATTGATGCTGGGCGCCAAAGCAGGCATACCACTTGACACCGTATGGGAGGCGATCAAGTCGAGCGCCGGCAACAGTTGGGTGGCCGAGCACGACGTGCCCTCTATTTTTGCCGGCCACTATGATCCGAGCTTTTCGCTGGCGCTGTGCTGCAAGGATCTTGGTTTGATCAACGAAGTCGCCCGAACTCAAGGATTTTCCCTGACCATGGGCGCGCTCGCCAAATCATTGTTCGAAGAGGCGAAGTCGAAATACGGCGAGAGCGCCGGTGAGTTGCACGTAGTACGCCTGCTGGAGGAACGCGCCGGACTGCTGCTGCGCCCGCCCCATGGAGAGCCAGTCGGAGAGCCTGTCGCAGCGCGAATCGACCACCTGCATGCAAGCAGAAACGAGACGCCGATCAGCCAGCCAGCGCTGATGGCCGAAGCACACAAGCACATGCCCCAAGGGGTGGCGGAGAACTACCGTTATTGGGGAGATGAGCGCACCGTCTTCGTTGACAATGCCAAAGGCTGCCGACTGACAGACTGCAATGGCAAGAGCTACGTCGATTTCAGACTCGGCTATGGACCCATCATCCTGGGATATGGTGATGAGCGCGTGGATCGCGCGGTGGTCGAACAAATTACTCGAGGCGGCACGCTGTCGGGATTCGCCACCGCTCTTGATACAACCGTTGCCAAACAGATCAAGGCCCTGTGTCCCAACATCGACAAGCTTCGCTTCGCCAACTCAGGCACCGAGGCGGTGATGGGAGCGGTTCGCACCGCCCGCGGCTTCACGCAACGTGATCGTATTGCCATCGTCGAGGGAGGATTTCACGGCTTATACGACGAAATGATGTGGAAATCGGACGTCGAGAATTGGGATCCCAGAGGTGGCACATCACCGAACGTCATCCCTTTCGGCGGTGGCATTCCTGGCAGGGCTCGAGACCTGGTGGATCTTATTGCGCTCAACGACTTCGATGCACTCGATCGATTGTTTGACATGCATCACGACACACTTGCCTGCGTGGTTCTCGAACCCATTATCGGCAACTGCGGCAGCATTTCGGCAAGCCAATCCTGGTTGCAACGCCTGCGCGATTTATGCAGCCAGCACGGCGCGCTATTGCTAATCGACGAAGTCAAAACTGGTTTTCGTGTGGCTCGTGGCGGCGCCCAGGAACTCTACGGCATTCACGCTGACCTCACCACCTACGCCAAGGCCATGGGCAACGGCTATCCAGTGGCTGCATTCGGCGGACGAGCCGATGTCATGGACGTGGTCGGCTCGCACCGAGGCGGTGTCGTCCACGGTGGAACCTACACCGCCAACCTGATCGCGCTCAGCGCGGCTCACGCCACTTTGAAGATACTCGCCGAAACCGATGCACTGCAAACCGTCGATCGAGTAGGCTCACAGATACAAGATCTGCTCGGGCGCGTATTCACGGCAGCAGGAATCGAACACGCCTTCGCTGGACCGCCCGCGATGTTCGGTATCCATTTCACGCCTCAGGTCCCGACCAACTATAGGGATTGGCGCATTACCAACAGCGAGCTGTACCGCAAGTTCGCCTGGAACCTCATAGACCTTGGCGTGATGCTCGAACCCGACTCGCGTGAACCCTGGTTCATCTGCGAGGCCCACCAGCATCTCGATCTCGGATGGTTGGAGGAGCTTGCGACCCGAGCGATGATAGCCGCGCGCACTGCCTGAGTTTGGCCGCTAACCCCGCAATTCGATCTGCTCTCCATCCGGTCCGCGAAACACCACCCTGCGCCAGCCCTCCTCGCGAGGTTCGCGTGCCGCAGTTTTATGCGGCGCCCGGATGAGGTCGACACCATTCCTCTGCAACTCCGACACCGATTCATCGAATCGGTCGGTCTCCAGACAAAAATGAAAGCCCATCATCTCGCCATCGGAATGGTGAGTCAGTTCGAGAACGGTATCGCCTAATTTCAAATAAGCGATATCGATACCTCCAGGCACCGGGGCTTGAAAATAGTTTTTGAAACCGAAATGACGCTCGTAAAAAGCGATAGAACGGCGCAAATCGGCGACGTGCAAGGCGACGTGATCGATGCGTTTGTACAAGGTTAAACTCCTGAATAAGCGAAACCGCCGTGCGGTATTTTAATAAGTGAACATTATCGCAAGCCCAAGCTACTACTCGCTCAGCGGAATATTGGCGTCCTTGACCACCTTCAGCGCCAATTCGTAATCCGCCTTGATACGATCACCGAACTCCTCGGGCGTGCTGCCGGTGGCGACGATTTTGTCCGCAGTAAACCGCTCCTGTACCAGGGGCTGGTTGATCGCCTTGATGATCGCAGCATTGAGCCGCATCACGATCGGTCGGGCCAACTTGGCGGGCCCACCAAAACCTATCCACGAGGGAGCCGATTGATATCCCGGAAAAATTTCCGCCACCTGCTGCACCCCGGCTGGATATAAATGCCGGGTTTTCGGATTGGTGCTGAGCACACCTATCATCTTCACCTTGCCGGCGACCACCAGCTTATTGATGATCTGGTAGGTGATCAACGCCATCGGCACCTCGCCGGTCAGCAGCGACGGGAACATCTGTGCGAAGCCGGGGTAAGGCACGTGCAGGATGTTGGTCCCTGCGCGTTGATTGATATTTTCGACCTCAAGGTGCCAGGAGCTGCCGATCCCGGTAGTTGACCAGCTCACTTTGTTGGGATTCTTGCGAGAGTAGTCGAGCATTTCCCGCACATTGGCAGGAGGAAAAGCGGGATTGGCGACAATCAGATTGACGCCTTCGATCACCATGGTAATGGGCGAGAAATCGCGTATCGGGTGGTAGGGCGTACCGCCCTTGCGCAATGCCGGAGAGACCACCCAGGGGTTCGAGGCTGTTGCCAGTATGGTGTAGCCATCCGGGTCGGCACGGGCAACCAGATCGGTGCCGATGATGCCGCTGGCGCCGGGCTTGTAATCGAATATGGTGGGCTGACCCAGTTCCGCGTCCATGACATTGGTCAACAGGCGAATGGTCACATCCACGCCGCCGGGCGGATAAGGAATCACAATGCGCACCGGTTTAATTGGGTAGGCCTGCGCCAGCACCGCCAAAGGCGCTGCGAGGCAAGCAGCCAATACAAATTTACGAACTGCAAAGGACAAACTCGACATCTTTTCCTCCGGAAGTATTTGAACCGCTTGCCTCACCCGGCCTTGAGCTCAAGTGAATTTCACCCATTTACCCAAAACTTATATCGCGCTTCGAACATGGGCGTGGAATTCATGAACGCGTCAACTATCTTCTATTTTGCATCAACTACATTGTCAAAACGATCTGCCCGATGTTGCCGCGGTCCTGCATGGTTTTCAGCGCATCCGCCGCCTGTGGCATCGAAAAGCTACGGGAGATTGGCGTTTTCATTCCGGACTCAATCAGAATTTTCTGAATGGCACGATTGATTTCAGGCCCTGCCTCAAGGTGGCGCTTGCGCCAGCCGCCAAGAAACGAACCGATGATCGATGCATTCTTCAATAAGGGCAGATTGGCCGGCACGTTTCCAATGCGCCCGCCGGCAAAACCCAGTACCAGCACACGGCCACCGACATTGATGCAGCGAAGTGATTGCTCGAAAATGTCTCCGCCTATGACTTCAAAAATAACATCCGCGCCCGCACCGCCGGTCAAGGCATTGACGCGATCCTTGTAATTTTCAATCGAATAATTAATTACTTCCGTAAAGCCGTGCTTTTGGAGAAAGGCCGCTTTCGCGGCGCTCCCCACCACACCAATGACTCGCGCGCCGATGAATTTACCCAATTGCATCGCCGCGAAGCCAATACCCCCAGTCGCTCCTGTGACCACCAGCGTCTCACCCTTTTGCAAGTCTGCTCGAATGACCAGAGCCAGATACGATGGGGTGAAGGTAAGGCGAAGTGCCGCTGCCTGCACATCTTCCATGCCATCGGGAGTGAGCACGGCGGTCTCCTCGCCCACAACGCGCTCCTCGGCGAATGCTCCCTGATGGTCGGATGCGCTTATGCGTTGCCCCACCTTGATCCCTGTAACCTCGGGCCCGACTTCGGTCACCCGACCTGCCGAAACCGAACCCGGCACATAGGGCAAATCGGGTTTGATTTGGTACTCACCCTTGATCATTAGCGCATCCATGAAACCGAGGGTCGCTACAGATGTTTGATACCGCACTTGTCTAGGACCGCAGGCACGAGTGGGCAGATCGGTCCAGACAATATTTTCGATAGGACCGAATTCGCGGCAGAGCATGGCTTTCATATTGCGGTCATCCCGGAGGTTTTGATGTGCGCCCGATTATAGGTGTCTGACGCCGCGCGAGTGGACTTCAGGGGGGCGGTGCATAATGAGAGCATAAGCAACCTAAGGCACACAATCCAGAAAGGCAAGCGCAGTCATGGGCAATCTGCTTAACGGCAAATGGACCACTGAGGACAGCTTGAGCGAAATTCGCGAAAGCGGCCACTACATTAAAAATCCGTCGGTATTTCGTAACCAGGTCACTGCTGATGGCTCCTCGGGTTTCAAGGCCGAGACCGATCGCTACCACCTCTACGTCTCAACCAGTTGCCCCTGGGCGCATCGCACCATGCTATTTCGTGTGCTGAAAAAACTGCAAGGCATTGTCGCCATGACCGATACCTCGCAAACGCACGGCGGCCAAGGCTGGACCTTCGGCGAGGGCGGCCATTTGGTTCCGGGAACGGACAAACAGGTGCAGTACCTGCATGAAATTTACAGCTTGGCCGACCCGCAATGCACCTCGCGCGTGACTGTCCCCACGCTCTGGGACTCAAAAACGCGCACTGTGGTGAACAACGAATCCGCCGAAATACTTCGCATGTTCAACTCCTCATTCGCGGCCTTCGCTCCAGCCACGCCGGATTATTACCCCACCCATTTGCATGCCCAGATCGACGCAATGAACGAAAAGGTTCTACGGGGCGTGAACAACGGGGTCAATGGCTGTGGTCGCTCGGCTTCCCAAGAGGCCTATGAAGAATCCTTTGAATTGCTTTTCAAGACCTTAGACGATCTCGAGGATCTGCTCGACCGGCAACGCTACTTGTGCGGGGAACGGCAAACCGAGGCCGATTGGCGCCTCTATCCGAACCTGTTGCGATTCGATTCGATTTTTTACATCGGGTATAAATGCAATCTGCGCCGCATCGAGGACTACCCCAATTTGTCGAACTACCTGCGCGATCTTTATCAAACGCCGGGAATCGCGGCAGTCTCGGATGTCGAAGCGATGAAGCGTGCGATATTCGGGGGCAATGGCCCCGTCAAGGGCAATGGCATCGTACCCAAGGGGCCATGGCTGGGCCTTGATCGCAGGCACAATCGCGAGCAATTTCGCGTAGCCTCTTGACAACCCACGCCACCACGGAGTCATCGCATCTTATGGAAAATAACACCGGACAATCCAGCGCGCATCTACTTGAAGTTCGCGATCTTCAAAATCATGCCAGCGCGCTTCGCGGCGAGCTCGAGGCGGCGAAGGCCGCCACAGATCTGGCAGTGCAGCGCGCGGTGTCCCAAGCTGCGTCGGAGGCTGTGCAGCTACGCGCCACGGCAGCCGCTTTGCGCGAAGAAATGGAATTCGCCCGCGCGAACACGCAACTAGCTGTCTCCAGAGTCCGGGCCGAAGCACAGGGCGAAATTGACCAGTTAAAACAAACCATCGGCAGCTTGCGCGATGGCCTGGAAATCGAGCGTGCCGGAAGCGACGAAAAAATACGCAAGGCTCAAATAGAAAACAAAGACCAAATCGAACAACTGCGCGCCGCAGCCACCGCGTTGCGCGAGCAGATGCAGACTGACCGCGCCTCACGCGACCAGGCGGTGCAAACGGCGATCTCTGTTTCGCAAAGCGAGCTGGCACAACTACGCGCCACCATAGCCACAGTGCGCGATTCGCTGGATCACGAATCGGTATCCAGACAACAAGTATTGAATTCCGCCCGCACCCAGGATCGCTCGGAGATCCAGCAACTCCAAGAGACCGTCCAGGAACTTCGCAACCACCTTCAGGATAAAATGGGGGCTTCAGTTTGAGCCCGAATTTGCACCTGAACTCAACGAGGATGCCGTAAATGAGTGATGAGAAATCCCAAATACGTGCTGAGAAACCAACAATGAGTACTGCGAAACCAACAATGAGTACTGAGAAACCAACAATGAGTGCTGAGAAACCCCAAAAGAGCGCTGAGAAATTCCCACTGTCGACAAGTAACATCCGACCGCTGCACGAACCAAACATGGATCAATCCGGTAAGCGACGCGCCAAGGCGTTACCGCGAAGCCAGCGGCTGAAACAGCTAGAAATGCTGCTGGCACTGTCTCGCCGCATGGCTAGCTATGACACATTGGATGACGTGCTGTACGCCCTGGTCGAGATGACCACCAATGAAATCGGCGCGGAACGAGGGTCCCTCTTCTTAAACGACCCCTCCACCAATGAACTGTATTCGCGAGTCGCCCAAGGTAATCTCAAACGCGAAATTCGCCTGCTCAATTCCAGCGGAATCGCCGGGCACGTTTATTTAACCGGCGAGTCATTGATAATCCAAAATCCTTACGCCGATGCCCGCTTCAACAAGGACATCGACGAACAAACTGGATTTACCACTAACAACATCCTTTGCGTACCTATAAGAACCGTCAAGGGCGAGATCATCGGCGTGGCGCAGACGCTCAACAAGCGCAAGGGCGAGTTCAATGAGAATGATCGGGAGACTCTGGAGTCGATGACCACCCAGGGCACGTCGTCCTTGCAGGGTGCGCAATTCATCGAACAGATGAAGGCGCAGCGCATCCAGGAAATGGAGTTCGTGGAAATCGTCTCCGAGGTAACCGCAGACATCAAGCTGGGATCGCTTCTACAAAGGGTAATGGGCGAGGCCACGCGCCTGTTGAACGCCGACCGCTCGACCTTGTTTTTGAACGACGAAAAGACCAATGAACTTTGGTCTGAAGTCAGCCAAGGCTTGGCATCGATGCAAATACGCTTACCCAACCATATGGGTATCGCCGGCGCCGTGTTCACCTCCGGCAAATCGATCAACATGCCCTACGCCTACGCCGACCTGCGCTTCGACCCCACGTTTGACAAACGCACTGGCTACTTCACACGATCTATTTTGTGCGTTCCCATCATCAATAAGTACGGCAAGGTGATTGGCGTCACGCAGGTACTCAACAAACGCGGCGGACCGTTTTCTTCGGAGGACGAATCACGCTTGCGGGCGTTCACAGCGAAGATCTCCATCGCCCTGGAAAATGCCAAGCTGTTCGCCGATGTACAGAATATGAAAAATTACAGCGAGGCGATGCTGGAGTCCATGTCCAATGGCGTTGTGACCATGGACGAAACCGGCAAGATTGTCACCTGTAACCAGGCGGGCCTGCGCATTCTGCGGGCGAGCTCCGCCCAGTTGCTGCAAAAGCCAGTCGCCGATATTTTCACCGGCGAGAATACCTGGGTACTGGAAAAACTCACGCAGGTCGGCGAAAGCGGCAAGCTCGAGGTTCTCATGGATGCCGAACTGGTGTTCAATGAAGAAAAAATTTCCAGCAACGTCACGATCCTGCCGCTGTCCAGCGCCGAGCACAAACGCATAGGCTCGATGATCATGATCGAGGACATCTCCAGCGAAAAGCGCCTGAAGTCAACGATGTCCCGTTACATGGACCCCGGCATCGCCGACAAGCTGCTGGCGACGGGCGCCGAAATGCTCGGTGGACACTCAGTCGAGGCGACCGTGCTGTTCTCCGATATTCGAGGATTCACCTCCCACTCGGAGAAGCTGGGTGCCCAAGGCACGGTGGCGATGTTGAACGAGTATTTCACACTGATGGTCGATTGCATCCAGAACGAAGGCGGCATGCTGGATAAATTCATCGGCGATGCCATCATGGCGGCCTTTGGCATGCCGGTTGCGCACGACGATGATGTGGATCGCTCGGTACGTGCCTCCATTGCGATGATCGTAGCGTTGCGCCGCTGGAACGTGCAACGAGCCAGCGATGGCAAGGACCCTATCGACATCGGCATCGGCCTCAATACCGACATGGTAGTTTCAGGCAATATCGGGTCGAAAAAGCGCATGGACTACACCATGATAGGTGACGGCGTGAATCTGGCTGCGCGGCTGGAATCCTCCTGCAAGCAGTACGGAGCCCGCATTCTCATCAGCGAATTCACCTATAAAAAACTGCGTGGGACTTATCGTGCCCGCGAGATCGATCTGGCTGTCCACAAAGGCAAGACCCTGCCGGTGGCCGTCTACGAAATTCTCGATTTTCACACCGAGGAAACCTATCCGCATCTTATCGATGCAATGGGCCACTTCCGAGACGGACTGGGTACGTATCGAGCCCGGGCCTTCGGCCCGGCCAAAGTGCTTTTCGAGAAGGTGCTGGCACTTAACCCTAACGACAAGACCGCGAAACTCTACACTGAGCGCTGCGATTTTCTCTCAGCGAATCCCCCGGCCGAAGATTGGTGCGGGGTGTGGGTGCTGGAAGAAAAATAGGCACCCCAGCTTAT
>CAMDFL010000052.1 GCA_945897475.1 Bordetella parapertussis | reverse complement strand
GGTGGCTGGAGAGTTCACTATGGTGGCTGGGGCATTTACTGTTGCGGTTGAAGCGATCTCGGTGGAGACAGGCCAGGGGCGAATTGTAGGCGCTATCGAGGGAGGAAAGTCCGTGGACGTTATAGGGGTATCTAGTGGGTGCGCCTGGTGTTGTACGCAATCTGGACTCAATAGTGTGAAAAACAAACCAACAAGAATTAATTCAGAATGAATGTATCGAAAAATTTACAATGAATTCAAGCCATGAGTCAGCTTATGATTCACTTTGAAGCACAGTTCTGCAACGCCTAAAAAAAGTTAAAAAAATTCTGAGTACCGTCTATGATGGTAATTCGCCGATTTGTTACAGGGTAGTGCCATGTCCGCCGTCAAGCCCATAGAAATCATTCTTTCCAGGCAACTGGCCAGCCATCTCGCCACGCCGATAGTCATCGTCGACACCGAAGGCACGCTCATTTATTACAACGAGCACGCCGAGGTCATTCTCAATCAGCGCTACGATGAAACGGGCGATATGCTGGCCGCCGAATGGGGAGCGTTTTTTGCCGTCAGTGATCTTGATCGCAATCCGATTCCTGTCGAAGAGTGGCCCTTGGTGCTGGCTTACACGAAAAAACAGGCCGTTGCCCGCGTCGTATGGCTGCGCTGCATGGACGAAAAGTGGCGCAAGATTAACTTCACGGCGTTTCCACTCATCGGACAAACAGGCGATTTTCTCGGCGCCATGGGTATTTTTTGGGAGCCCTGAAATGCTGGTAACTCTGAGGGGTACCCGCGGCTCAATCGCCACCCCCGGCCTTCTTTCTGCGCGCTACGGCGGCAACACATCCTGCGTGGAGGTGCGTGGCCGCGAAGGAGGCGTGCTGGTGCTGGATGCAGGCACCGGTATTCGGCATTTGGGCGGGTCACTGCCGCAATCGCTGCGGCGTGTGGATGTGTTGTTGACGCATCTGCACATGGATCACATACTGGGATTGGGATTTTTCGCGCCGTTGTACCGGCCCGACATGGAGGTGCACATTTGGGGGCCTGCCAGCTCGTCACAGGGTTTGCAGGCGCGTCTCAGACGCTACCTTTCGCCGCCCCTGTTTCCGGTTCGTCTGGGTGAACTGCCGTGCAAGCTCCACGTTCATGAAGTGCCCAGAGGCGATTTCGATATCGGTGAGTTCCGCGTGTCATCCGCGCTGGTATGCCATCCCGGTTTTACGTTGGGTTACCGGATCACTGAGTCAGCTGGCAGGGCGCTGGTCTATATGCCAGATCATGAACCCGCTCTCGGGGCATCGAATTTTCCGAACCTGCCAAGGCAGTGGACCTCTGGCGGAACGCTGGCCGCCAACGCCGACTTGTTGATCCACGACAGCCAGTACAGTTCCGCTGAGTATGCCTGCCACTGCGGCTGGGGACATAGCTCGCTGACCGATACGCTTGCCTTTGCAGCCCTGGTCGATGCGCGGCGCCTGGTTACGTTTCACCACGACCCGCAGCACACCGACGACGATCTGGACCTGCTGTCGGCGCAAGCGATAGATGCGGCAAAACCTGAATTTCCGGTCGATGCCGGGATCGAGGGCGCGACCTTCGATCTGTAGTCGCGATCATCGAGCTCGCACATCGACACTCTCGAATTTTGTCTGCAGGTGACTGAGAAGCGGGTGGCACACACCAGGACTTCGGATTTTCGAGAGTTTTCAGTGGACTGCGTGGGCGCGGCAGGCGGCTTGTATAACACCTGCGACAAACGCTGCTATTACGCAAAAGGCTCCCACGCTTTTCGCACCTGCGGTCGAGCGGCGATGGCATCGTGCCAGCGTTTGACGTTCGGGTACGCCTCAAGTCCGATCTGATTGATGCCGTGGAGGTGTACGTCGGGGTACATTGAGATGTCGGCGATCGAGTATGGGCCTGCCATGTACTCATTTTCGGCAAGCTGCCGGTCCAGAACCCCGAGCATATCGCACAGAAGGTCAGTGAAGTGCTTCTTGGCGGCCGGTACGTCTTCTTTTGAGCGCACCACGAAGTGCCCGAACTGTTGCGCGAGGGTGGTGAAGGTGGCCGAACCGTAGAATAGCCACTGATCGACTTTGATCCGCGACAGTGGGTCCCTGGGATAGAGCCCGTTGTCGGCCTTTTCCGCGACGTATTTCAGGATCGCGCCGGATTCGCACAAGGTGATCCTCTGTCCACCCGGTCCCTCGGGATCGACAATCACGGGAATCTTGTGGCCCGGACTCAGTGTCAGAAAATCCGGGCTGAACTGCTCGCGCTTGGGCAGGTTTACCGGATGCAGGCGGTATGGCAGGCCGCTTTCCTCCATGGCCTGCCGACCCTTGTAGCCGTTGTCTGTAATCCATGTGTAGAGATCAATCATGGTTCCTCCCAGTTGTAAGGGTTATCAAAGGAGGGCGAAAGTTCTGCCATCCGCCGTTCGGCTTTTAGTTCGCGTGCTGGCCGAGTATCAGGAAAACATCGATTCCGGTCACTCTGCATTGCCCGCCCACGATGGTGGTTTCGGCTCCGGTGACCTGGCTGGGGTTACCTGGGACTGATTCAAGTTCTTTTCTCGAGTCGTGCCACCTGTTCCATGGAGAACTGGTCCCCAGCCTCGAATATCTCGTCGTGGCGAAAGCGCTTGGCGGTCTGCACTTCCCACCAGTTCTGGTCGAGATCCACCAAGTAAAACGAATACAGGCCGTGCTGATCGACGGGTTCGCGGATTTCGCGGATCTTGTATTCATCTTTGAGCCGCAGCGCCGCCTGGTAGGCGGCGTCTACCTCCTCGCGAGTTTGCACATCGACGCCCCAATGGTTGAGCAGGTGCACTGGGCGGAGCTTATAGCCGACTTCGACGCAGGCAATGTGAAACTTCAGGCCACAGCGAACCACCATGGAACGCTTGGCGTGGCGCACGCATTCAAGCCCCAGAAACTCCTCGTAGAAACGGCGAGTCTCCTGCAGGCTGTAACACTCGAGAGTGCCGTGGGAGAGCACAAAGGGTTTTACCACCGAATTCTCGTTACGCGGGTGGACCAGCGGCTCTCTGATGATTTCCGAGGTAATGGACATGGGTTTGGTTCCGTGGTGAACAGGATCGTGAATGCGCTACATTATGTCTTCTTACCGCGAATCTCCAGAGTGAGGCGTTCCCTATTGTGGTCTTCCCCATTGGTCGCCACGCTCTTGACGCTGCACCGGAGCGAATCGCAGCGGAGCAATTGCGCGTCGATATCGAAAAATTGTCGGGGCAGGACGTCTGCATTCGACCCCAAGGGAAGGTTCCCCAGTCCTGCCTGGGGTGCTGGCAAGCGCTGATGAAACTTGAGGATCTATGTGAAAACCTGAAAACCTGAGAAACTGCGCGACTGACTGCTCTGTAACCACGATGTGTAACCCGGAAATCTAGGAGACGATATGAATAAACCCGCTGACTTGCCGCTGCAGGCAGGCGCCAATTTCTACAATGAACATGGCGCGGACGAATGGACCGATGCGGTGGTTGCATCGATGAAGCTGGGCGGCGTGGACAATATGTTCTTCGTCTCCGGGACCGAACTGGCTTATTACCAGGAAGCCGTGGTCAAGGCCGAGGTCAAGGGCTGGCCCGCGCCCAAACTGATTACGATGCTGCATGAGTCGGTGGCATTGCACGCAGCCATCGGTTCGGCTGCGGTGAGCGGCAAACCTTCAGTCGCCGCGGCGCACGTCGATGTGGGTACCTTGCACTTCGGCGCCGCGATTCACAGCGCCTGGCGCGCCAATGCGCCGGTGATGTTGACCGCCGGCAATGCGCCGCGCGCCTTTCCCGGTTCGATGCCAGGCGCGCGTAACAGCCCGGTGCAGTGGGTGCAGGAGCCTCGCGACCAGGGCGAGATCGTGCGCCAGTACACCAAGGCAGATCACCGCATGGAGTACATGGACAATCCCGGCATGATGATCTCGCGTCTCCTGCAAATGGCGATGGGTGATCCCAAGGGCCCGGTCTATATGACCATGCCGCGCGAAATTGCGATGCTTCCGTATCCGGGCACCGCGCGGTTTCCCACCCGTTATGAGTTGGGTGAGTCGCGCCCAGTGGTGCCTTGTCAGGATGATGTGAAGACCATCGCCCGCTGGCTGGTGAAGGCGCAGAACCCCTGCATCTATACCGCGCGCACCGGCGCCGATCCGGCCGCCGTTGCCGAACTGCGACGCCTGTCTGAACTGCTGGGCGTGCCGGTAATGGATTCAGGCGCCAGCTTCCTGAATATGCCCAACTCGCATCCCTTGTTTGGCGTTGGCCCCGCGACCAAGGATGTCGATGTCGCGCTGGTGCTCGATTGCGTGCGGCCCTGGTCTCCGGACCCGGCCAACTCGCCGCCTGCCGATGCCAAGATCGCCTGGATCGATCCCGATCCGGTGCAGTCGCGTTTTAAGACCATGGAGTTTCGTGCTGACCTGTGGATCGCCGCGAATTCGGGTGCTTCCCTGCGCGCAATCCATGAAGCCGCGACCGGCATGCTCGACAATAGCGACATGAGCCGGATTGATGAACGCAAGCAGCGTCTGGCGAAGAAAAAGCAGGAGTTGTTCCAGCGCGATGAAGCGCTTGCCATCGAATCGGGAAAGAAACAGAAACCCGACACACGTTGGGTCAGCTATCAGGCCGGGCAGGTGATTTCGCCCGATGCCATCGTGTTGAACGATGTGACCTCCGCCCATACTTACGCACAGGGCTATCTCAAACGCGATATACCCGGCACCTATCTCAAGAGCGGCACCTCAACCGGCGGGTGGGGTTCAGGCGCTGCATTCGGCGCAAAAATCGCGGCGCCAGACAAGGAAGTGGTGTTGATCAGTGGCGATGGATTTTATATGTTCGGTGAGCCCATGCCGGCGCTGTGGTCGGCGCGTCAGCATAAGGCGCCCTTCCTCTCCATCGTGGTGGTCAACGCCAGCTACTCAACCGGCACCACCGGCGTGAAGGAAATCTACCCCAAGGGTTATGCCACCACGCAAAATAAATTTCCCGGTGGGCTCTTCGATCCCCCCCCCAATTTCGCCAAGCTTGCGGAATCGGTGGATTGCTACGGCGAATACGTGCATGAAACCGCGGATGTGGGACCGGCGCTGCAGCGTGGCATGAAGCAGGTCAGGGATGGGATACCCGCGGTGATCGCGGTGCGGGTGCCCAATCTGGTGTAGAACAAAAGCCGGTCTGTTTCAGGCACTATCTCAACCAAGCAAATGGAGTCGCTCATGTCCAATGCAGTCGATGCAATCCCCGAGGCGCTGCGCTCGCGCTACATCGATATCGATGCGATGCCCTGGGTGCAGATCAGCGAGAAATCATTTCGCAAGGTCTTGTTTGATGATCCTGTATCGGGGCGCCATACCTGGTTGTCGCGCGTATTGCCGGGCGGCGTGATTCCATTTCACGAGCACCCGGATATCGAGCAGACCTATGTGCTTGAAGGTCGGTTGGTGGACGACGAGGGCGAATGCACTGCGGGCAATTTTGTTTGGCGCCCCAGCGGCAGTCGTCACACCGCGCGCGCGCCGGATGGCTGCGTGTTCATCGCGTTTTTCGGCAAGGCGAGTAAGCGGTTGCCTGCTGAGTAGCACCTTTTAAAGCGCGAAGCTTAAATCGCCCTGCCGAGCGAATATAGAGGGGCGAGGGGGCCGGTGACCAGCCCCTCCGCCCCGGGTGTGCAATCTCAGACTGCTACGCCGCCGCCTTTAGCGGCAGCTTGGCCATAACCTCGTCGGCGAACAGTTGCACTGAATGTTTGACCTCCGAGATCTTGAGCGCGCCGAAGCAAAAGGCGATGCTCATGAAATTGCAGTTCATCGCCTCTATCTGCTTCTCCACTTCGCGGCGGACGGTGTCGGGTGAACCGACGATGAACACACCTTCTTCGATGGACTTCTTAAGGTCTGCAGTCTGGTGAACGGCGTCGACCGGTCCACCGGCGTTTTCTCGCGCGAGCTTGGTCAGACTGGAATGCCATAGCTTGAAGGCCGGCTCGGCGATGCGCAGCGCTTCGGCGTCGCTATCGGCAACCACTACGCGGCGGTTGATTCCGGCGGCACCGATCTCGAGACCACTCAGGGGATGGGCCACCGTGCCGCGCGCCTTCAGTGCCTCGCGATAGGTTGCGATACGCACAGCGGCTTGCGCAGTCGGGCCGAGCGTCACGTAATGAAAGCCATTGCTGCCGCAATAGCGCGCGCCGTCGTCGTTTGAGGATGGATACCAGATCGGTGGGAACGGCTTTTGCAAAGGCTTGAGTTCCATCGGCACGTTCTTATAGGTGTAGTGTTTGCCCTGGTGATTGAGGCGGTCGTGGGTAAATCCGTTCTGCAGGATATCCAGAACCTCCTGGAACACTTCACGCGAAGTGTTGACGTCGACATTGTGATAGTTGAGCTCGAACGCGGACACGCCGCGCCCGACGCCCAGATCGAGCCGACCATGGCTCAGATGATCGAGTATCGACAACTCCTCGATCAGGCACAGCGGCGAATACAGCGGCAGAAGGTAGGTGAGGGCGCCCAGGCGAATATTTTTGGTGGCATGTGCCAGCGCGCCGAGATAGACGCTGGGCACAGGCACCATATTGAGCGGCGTCGCGTGGTGTTCGGCAACGTGGTAGGAGCTGTACCCTAGTTGATCGGCAAGCTGCACATATTCGATGCGTTCGTCGAACTGCCGGGCAAGCGATAGGTGGTTGCGGTCTACGTGGTCGAACAGGCCGAATTGCATGGTGATGTCCCTTTCTGGGATGCTTTGAATAGAGTGGATCGTGCTAAGGATCCTGAGAGTCGAAACTGCTTTGATGAGACCGCTTGGCTGGCAGTTCAGATCCAGTTAAGCCCATTGGGCATGCCGCCGCCCAGGGCGATTTGACCGAACAGCGTCGAGCCAGCATCCCAGTTGGTGCCGATATGCGCAGCGGTGGCGTAGGCATCGCGGTAGCACTGCTGAATCTCGAAATCATCGAACAGGCCCTGGCCGCCGCTTGCGCGCAATAATTTTTCTATCGCCTGGCTTGCGAGGATGGGCGCGTAGCACTGATCGCGGCGAAAGCGCGCGCGAAGGCTCAACGGAATTTCACTGCCGGCAATGGCGGCGTCCATCATCTCGCGGCAATCGCGCCGCAACAGCAACTCCGCGGAATCGATCATCGCGGAGGCCTCGGCCACACGCATCTGCACCGCCGCGTAATCGGCGACCTTGCCGCGTGAAATGCCGGTGCGCTCTTGCAGGTATTCGACATAGCGCTCATAGGCGCCCCAGGCAATGCCAACCGCAGGCGAGCACAGACAGATTGGGAAATTGGCAAATGCTGGCAAACGATACAAGGGGCCGGGATTGACCGCGCGGCCGGGCGTGCGCGCCTCGCGCGCTTCGACAAAATCGAGCAGCCGGTGTTCGGGGACGAATACGTTGTCGAAGATGACGTTCTTGCTGCCGGTGCCGCGCAGGCCGAACACATGCCAGTTGTCATCTATCTTGCCCTCGGCCATTGGAACGAGAAATAGTTTCACTACCGGATGCGGCGGCGTGCCGGTCATTCCGGTGACCGCGCCAACGATGATCCATTCGCTGTTGTCGCAGCCCGAGGCAAAGCCCCAACTGCCGGATAAGCGTAGCCCGCCCTTCTCGGAGGATACCTTACCCGAGGGGCGGAAAGCCGAGGCCACCAGCGCATTTTGGTCCTTGCCCCAGACATCGTTTTGCGCTTCATCAGGATACATGCCCATCATCCATTGGTGAATGGAGAGCACCGAGAACACCCAGCCCGCCGATCCGCAGCCCCGCGAGAGCTGCATTACCGCGCGCGAAAAAGTTTCCACGTCGGCCTCCACGCCACCATAGCGCGTGGGTTGCAGCAGCTTGAACAGTCCTGAGTCCTTTAACTCCCGGATGGTTTCTTCGGGCACGCGCCGCGCCTTGTTGGTCGCCGCGGAGCGCTCGCGAAGCATCGGCGTCAGCGCGGTGGCGACCGCAAGGATCTCATCCGCGGTGGATGACTTGGATATCGTGGTGATGCTCACAGAATCTTCCTCCATTGGCGGGCCGTATTGAATTGCGCCGGATGTTTTGCGCCACGAGATTATGAAGCGGAATGGCCGTCCCCGTGAAATGCGTCACGAAGAATGGAAGGAAGCATCTGGCAGTAGATATCGAGAAGTTGAAACTGATATTTGGCTGGATTGGTTCGGCAGTCGATCCAAAAGACTTGACAGAAGCGGCAAAGGGTCTTGGTGTAAGCCGAAAAACCTTGTCCGCCATTCTGAACGGACGGGCGGGTATAAGCCCAGAAATGGCGGTGCGGCCATCTCTCGCATTTGGTACGAGTTCTGAAAGTTGGTTGAATCAACAGATTCAATTTGATCTTTGGCTGGCGGAGAAAGGTCGTAAAAACCTTCGCGTGCTGCGTCTTGCTGCGTAATGAAAAAGTCACCCAACAACCTGCTGCATGGGACGCTGCGCGCCCATGATCAGGAATGATGGCCGACGAAATTTCGCTTGGGCAGTGACTTGCCGCATACTTCGTGCTGTTGCCTCGCTATTGGAGTCGGAGCATGGGAAACGTAAAGTCTATTGAGAAGGCCGTCGAATCACTTCCCCCTTCGGATCTGGCTGAGTTCCGACGCTGGTTCGCTGAGTTCGATGCCTTGTGGTCCCTTCTGCAATATCGATCAGGTATTTAATGATCCGCAGGTCAAGCACCTGGGTATCGCGGCCAGCGTCAAACACCCGGTGCTGGGCGAGATCCGCATGCAGAACCAGCCAGTAAAACTCTCGCGCACACCGGGCCGTGTGGCTGTGCCAACCCCTGAGCTGGGGGAGCATGCCGAGGAGGTGCTCGGGTCGATCGGCGATGGAGAAGACGAGATCGAAAAGCTGCGCGGTGAAAAGGTAATCTAATGTGAAGTAGCCCGATTTTCGAACCTGGAAATCGGGCTACGTTACGGTTTTCTGCGATGTTTTATTCCGGAGTAAATTCGGTGTCACGGTAGTCGATGAATCGCTCACTTCAAGGGAGATCCAATATGACGTTCGCCAGATTTTTCGCAGCCTTTTCGATCTTATCCATAAGCTGTGCTGTATCCGCTCAGTCCTATCCGGTCAAGCCCATCAAGGTGATCGTTCCCTTCGCGCCCGGCACCGGCCCGGAACAGACGGTGCGCCACATGATGGAGAGGTTTCACAAATCCACCGGGCAGACGCTGGTGATCGAGAACAAGGGTGGCGCGGGCGGCAACATCGGTACCGATGCGCTGGCAAAATCGGCACCAGACGGCTATACCATCGGGCTTATCGCGATCAACATGCTGGTGATCAACCCGCATCTGTACAAGGACATGCCCTTCGATCCGATCAGGGACTTCGAGCCGATCATGCATGTCAACAGCGTCAACCATGTGCTCGCCATCCACGCCAGTGTGCCAGCCAACAACCTGCAGGAGTTCGTGGCGTGGGTGAAAGCCAATCCGGGCAAGGCCAGCATCTCGACCAACGGAGCGGGAACCACGCCGCATCTGCTTGGCGTGTTGCTCAACCAGAATACCGGCACCGATTTGCTCGCGGTGCATTACAAGGGCGGCGGCGAGGCGGTCAAGGATCTGGTCGGAGCGCACGTGCAGGCGATGTTCGGTTCGCCCTTTCAGGTGATGCCATTCGTGAATGCGGGAAAAGTAAAGGTCCTGGGCACCACGCGCGGCAAGCGCGCCGATGTGTTACCCAATGTACCCACCTTTGCCGAACTCGGTTATCCGGGAATGACTGCCGATGCCTGGACTGCTTACATGGCACCCGCTGGTACACCAGGGGCCATCGTGCAGCGCTTGTACGAGGAGTTCTCGCGTATCGTCACCGTGCCTGAAGTAATCGCCACCTTCGAAAAAGAAGGCTATACCCTGATCGGAAGCACGCCGGCGGCCACCGGGCAAATGATACGCACCGAGTTGAAGCGCTGGGAAGCCGTGGTCAAGGCGTCGGGATGGAAGGTGCAGTAAATATATTACATTGCAGAATAGGATTCTATATGCCGGGTAATCTCGACCAGGCAATCGCCTTTCACGCTTCGGTGCCCGCGCGCAATAGAAAGGAGTTGGTGGCCTTGGCGCGTGCCAAGCCTGGCAGCATCACCTGGGGATCGCTGGGCGCAGGCAGCACCGCGCACTTGTATCTCGAGTGGATGCGCGTGAAGACCGGTGCCGACATGCTGCATGTAGCCTGCAAAGGATCGCCACAGGCGATGCAGGCCATCAGCGTGGGCGTGGTAAACGCACTGCCATTGTCCCCCGGGGTGTTCGCACCTCAGGTGGCGGCGGGCGGCACGCCCGAGGAGATGGCGGTGGTGGCCAAATTCAGCCGGGCGGGGGGCGAAGAGCTGGTGCGGATATCAAAGTTGAAATTCGAATAGCGTCATTGTGTCTGTGCGCCCCAGCGCCGCCGAAGGCATACTGACAGCCGGTGTGTTGTTGGTGCCCGGTGTATTGTTGGTGCCATTGGACAAGTGATCTGCCCGCATCTTTGAGTAGGAGGTGATATGAAACTATTGATCAATTCGACATTTCGTGCAGCGGTGGTGCTTGCGGCACTTTTTTCCGGCGGGGCGTTCGCCCAGCAATGGCCCGCTAAACCGGTGCGGGTGATTGTCAACGTCGCCCCCGGTGGCGTAGCCGATGTGACGATGCGTTTGCTTGGCGCGCGGCTCACCGAAACCATGGGCCAGGGTTTCCTGGTGGAGAACCGCGCCGGCGGCGATGGCTACATCGGTTTCGATGCGGTGTCTCGTGCTGATCCGGACGGCTACACGCTGTGCTATTCGCCGGGCAGCAGCGTGATGATGGCGCCGCATCTGGTGAATCGTCCGGATCTTGACCCGCTGAAGGCGTTGGCGGCGGTGGCGCCCACCGGCAAGGTATCGCTCTACATCATGGTCAATGCGAATTCGCCGGTGAACAATTTCGCGACCCTACTGGCCAATATGCGCGCGAATCCCGGCAAGCTGAGTTATGGCACGCCCGGAAACGGCACCTCGCCGCACATCGCGGTGGAGGTATTCAGCCGCGAGGCCAATGTCAAACTCAACCACATTCCCTACAAAGGCGCGGGTCCGGCGCTGCAGGATCTCCTGGGTGGCCAGATCAATCTCTTGTTCGATCCCGGCGTTGGTCTGCCGCAGGCAAGATCCGGCAAGCTGCGGCTGCTCGCCGTCGCAGGATCGAAGCGCCATGCAGACTTCCCAGATGCGCCGACCTTGGATGAAAACGGCATCAAGGGTGTCGATGGCGGGCCGCACTTTGGCTTCTATGCGCCGGCGAACACGCCGCGAGGAATCGTTGCGCGCCTCAACCAAGAGGTGAACAAGCTGATGCAGGAAACGGCGATCCGCGATCGGTTCAACGCGCTCGCGGTGGATATAGCCGAGCCGATGACGCCAGAGGCGTTCACCGCGTATGTACGCGCGCAAAGCGAGCGCTATGCAAAACTAATGCCGCAATTGGGCATTAAACTGTAGAGGTGGAACGAATGAACTGCGATATGAACTACGCCAAGAATCATCTGACTGCCCTGGTCTGCATGGTTTGCGCCATGCCCCTCGTGGCCCTTGCGCAAGCCTACCCGGTCAAACCGGTGCGCGTCATCGTTCCGCTTGCCGCCGGTGGCAGCACCGACAACAACGGGCGCCTGATGGCGGAAAAACTGGGGCAAGCCATGGGCCAGTCTTTTTTCGTGGAAAACCGCGTCGGCGCCGCAACGGATATTGGTATCGGCACGCTAGCGCGCTCGGCGCCGGATGGTTACACCATTGGCGTGGTGCCCCTGGGCTCGGTGGCCACGGGTATTCTGTTGCGCAAGCTTCCCTATGATCCGTTCAAGGATCTTGCGCCGATCGGCGGCATCAGCAAGGGGGCGCTGGTGATCGTAGTGGGAGCATCCAGTTCCTATCAGACCCTCGCGGATTTGATCGCCGCGGCGAAAGCCAAGCCCGGCGCCATCAGCTTCGGATCGATCGGCGTGGGCAGCAGCCATCACCTGGCCGGCGAACTCTTGAAGATGATGACCGGCACTGACATGCTTCATGTGCCCTATAAGGGAGCAAGCGAGTCCAATGTCGCGGTGCTCTCCGGCCAGATCGAATCATCGATTTCCGGCAGTTCAAGCATTGCCTCGCAGGTGCGCGCCGGGAAGTTGCGCACGCTTGCCGTCACCAATGGCGAGCGCGTGCCTCCCTTGCCGGACGTGCCCTCGGTGGCCGAGTACGTGCCTGGCTATTCCGCAGGGGCGGGAACCTTGTCGTTGATGGCCCCCGGCGGCACACCCTCGGCGATCATCATGCGCCTCAACACCGAAATGCGGGCTGCGCTGAAGCAGCCGGAGGTGATCAAGCGCTTGGCCGACGCCGGCGAGCATCCTTCCCCGAGCACGCCCGAGGAACTCGCGCTAGAGTTGCGCGGCGATATCGAGAAGTACACCAAACTGGTGAAGAACTCGGGCGTGAAGCTCAATTAGGTCGCTCACTTGCAGCAGATCCCTGATACCGCGAAATTTTTATTTATCAAGGCAATAGCATGGTCCAACTCGTTGACAGCGATATAAAGACGCGCGAAGTTCTCGATTGGAGGGGCGTGCATGTACTGCACGCCGCAGGTTCCTCGTGTTCGCAGAAGCTGCGTGTGTTCCTCAATCTCAAGGGCATCCCATGGGAATCGCATCTTGTCGATTTGCATTCGAACGAAAATTTCCGACCCTGGTTTCTCGGCATCAACCCGCGCGGCCTGGTGCCGGTGCTGGTGCATGACGGTGTGGTCTACATCGAGAGCAATGACATCATCACTTACCTGGAGAAGACATTTCCAGAGCCCCGACTGATTCCCGAGGGATTCGAGAACGAGGTGGCAAAGTTGCTGCATCACGAGGATGAGCTGCACATCGATCTTCGAATTCTCAGTTTTCGCTTCGTGTTCAGTCCGTCGGGACCGCCGAAATCCGCGGAAGCTTTGCAGAGCTATGCGGCAAATGGCTCGGGCACGGTGCAGGGCGTAGCGGACACTGACAAGGCGGCGCAGATCGCTTTCTGGGAGCGCGTCACCAAAGATGGGTTTACCGACGATATGGCGCGCACCTCGGCGCGGAAATTTCGCGCCGAATTCGATGCGCTCGATCTGCGCCTGGGCAAGAGTTCGTATTTATTGGGCGAGGCGATTTCAGTGCTCGATATTGCGTGGTTCATCTATGCCAACCGTCTTTCTCTGGGAGGTTTTCCGATTGCGCGTCTGCATCCGCGTGTCGATGCCTGGATGACACGGTTAGCCGCTCGACCCGAGTTCGCCAAGGAAATTTTATCGCCGCCGCAAATCACCGCTCGCATTGAATCGGTACGCCGCGCCCATGTCGAGGCTGGTAAATCGCTGGAGATGGTGGCGGGCTTTTAGGGTGCGGCTCGGGTAGTGCCTGCCTCCGATTTGATCCGGGGTATCATAAATTGCCTCGATTCAACCCATGGAATTTTATGTACCGAAAAATACTGGTGGTGACTTTTGGCTCCGCCTTGTCTGATAAGGCAGTGCAGCAGGGCGCTGGACTTGCAAAGGCCTTGGATGCGAAGTTGCTGGTGCTGCACGTGCGTTCTCCGATTGATGTGCCGGATCACGCCGAAGGCGGCGCGCTTTCTCGTTTTGGCGAGGAGAAAATTATGCAGGAGATCAACGATATGGAGAGTCAGTTGCTCGATAGCGCCATGAAGATTTCTGCCGCGGCGGGGGTGGAAGCGGAGACCGCGTTTGTTATCGATCTGTCGTCTTCTGAGGCCATTGTTCGCATTGCCAACGAGCAGCAGTGCGATCTCATCGTCATGGCCACGCGCATCCACCATGGCATACCGGGATATTTCGGCAAGAGCGAAACGCAGAAAGTGTTGGGGCAGACTGAGATTCCGGTGCTGGTGGTGCGATGATCGGTTCGCAAAATCTGCGAGATGGCGGTAGCCAGATCAAGAGCATTCTCCGCGCTGCGCCCGAGACTATTTGAATCCGGTCTATATCCTGCTCTCGGTGACCACCTGCAACCACGCGGTGCAGGTAGGCGGGCGATTGGCGGTGATGCTCTACGCGGTTCATCTGTCCGCCTCGCCCGCCACAGTGGGCTTGATCTCGGCGCTGTTTAATCTGGTCAATATTTTCACTTCAGTGCAGGTTGGCCGTTGGATCGACAAATCCGGCTCGCGCGTGCCCATGCTGGTCGGCTCGGCGATGATCGCGGTCGGTGCGGGCCTCGTGTGTGTATGGCCGGCGATGGCCGGTCTGTTCGTTGCGAGCGTGGTGATCGGTACTTCGCATAACCTGGTATTCATCGCGCAACAGCGTCTGTCTGGGCAGTACGGCAAGCCCGAGGACCGCATCAAGAACTTCAGCACCCTGTCGCTGGGTCAATCTGCGGCGGGTGCCCTGGGGCCGGTGGCGGCGGGCTTCGCGATCGAGCATGCCGGATATACCGAAACCTTTTTGATGTTCACAGTCATTGCGGCATTGCCACTGGTAGTGCTGCTGCTGAACCTGCTGCCCTATCCGCCCAACAGCCCTCCCCGGATCAGAACCGCGGAACGCAAGGTAGCAACGCGCGAACTCCTTCGCGAACCAAAACTGCGCTCGATGTACATCATCGCATTGCTCGCCTCCAGCACCTGGAGCATCATCACCTTTCTGATTCCCGTATATGGCACGCAGATTGGCTTGGGCGCCTCCACTATCGGCATCGTCATCGGCGCATTTTCGATCGCGACCGTGGTGATACGCGTGGTGTTGCCATGGTTGTCGCGCCATCTGAGCTCGTGGCGGATGCTAATTGGATCTCTCCTGTTATCGGGTGTCGCCCTGGCGCTGATGCCCGTGCTATCGGGCGTGGTCGCACTCACCGTGCTATCGATCTGGGTTGGTTTGGGTCTCGGTCTCACCGGTCCGCTATCCCAGGCCTTGCTCCACGATCTCTCGCCGCCGGATCGCATTGGCGAATTGCTTGGGCTGCGCGTCACCCTGATCAATACGAGCCACGCGGGTGTGCCTATCATTTCCGGGGTGCTTGGGGCAGCGATCGGTGCGGGGCCGGTGTTCTGGGTGGTGGCAGCGTCGCTGTTTGCCGGGGTATGGGCGACTCGCGCTCAATGGAACGAGCCGGATGCACAGGTGATATCGCAGGGGCATTGATAGTTGGTGGCAGGGCCGTCAAACTGTTATACAGAAGGGCGAGTTGCTTACCGGGCTTATCCGGGGGTCGGTAGCGTCTTCATTCAATGGGGGAGGGGTCGGAATGAAAAATATTATCCAGGAATTGATTGGTGTTGCATCCTTGGCAGTGTTTGGGCTTGCGCCGATGGCGGCTGCGCAGGCGCAGGATTACCCCAACCGCGAGATCCGTTCGATCTGCAACTTCGCGGTGGGTTCGGGCGCCGACATTCTGGTGCGCTGGTACAGCGACCGCTTGTCGCGGCTTTCGGGCAAACCCGTGGTGGTCGACAACCGTCCCGGCGCCCAGGGCAATATCGCCACTGATCTGGCGGCGAAATCCAAACCCGACGGCTATACCATCATGATTACGCCGGGCAGCTCGACCTTGGCCGCAGCGACGCATCTGTTTCGAAAGCTTCCATTCGATCCCATCAAGGATTTGACGCCGGTAACGACGGTGGCAAAGCTGTCCTTCGCCCTCGCAGTGAATGCATCGAATCCGATAAACAGCATCTCCGACCTAAAAGATCACTTGAAGAAGAAAATCGGCGATGGTTCCTACGGCACCGGCAGCAACACCGGACAGGTGGCCGCGGAGATGTTCAAGGAGATGAGTAATCTCAAAACGCAGAACGTGAACTACAAAACCACCGGCGATGCCATGCGCGATCTGCTGGGCGGGCAGCTGGATTTCATCTCCTACGACATCACCTTCCTATCGGGGCAGCACCGCGGCGGCAAGGTGCGCGTGCTGGCGATGACTTCGGGTAGCCGCGTTGGCGCCTTTCCCGACATTCCGACACTGGCCGAATCCGGTTATCCGGGCTACGACCTGACTCCCTGGTGGGGCGTGGTGGTGCCCGCCGGGACTCCCAGGCCCATCGTCGAGCGCCTGTCCGCCTGGTTTAATGAAATCACCAATAGCGACGAGACCAAAAAGTTTTTATCCAATGTGGCGACCGACACATTTCCCGGCAACGCGGAACTGATGGCGAAGCTGATTCGCCAGGACACTGAGAACTGGGGGCGTTTCGTCAAGCTCGCGAAGATCGTTCCGGAATGAGGCCGCGCGGGTTTTGGCAGCGCTGCCGCGGGCGAACCGCGTTTTTATACGGATAAACACCATCCGCATAAAAACGCGGTTTCTGAATAAAGCAGAGTCAACTTATTCTTTGTCCCGGATTTCGACGCTTGAGTAAGTGCGCTTCTACTCAGTAACTGTATTCAGAACGCATTGTCGTCGTAGTCCGCGGCCGGCGTCTGCCTCATGTATCGCAGCCAGCTTTTGAGTGTATTCACGTCCTCAAAAACGGAGAGGTCATTTTTCAGTTCCCGGTTGGCGCGTTTGGCGTTGGCTATAGCGGCCGCGAGATTATGCATTACCGATTCGGGCCGCAATACAACATAAGGCGAACCATTGAATGGGCTCATGAACCCGCTCGCGACACGTTCGATTTCAATGTCCAACCCAAGCGACTGCTCCCGCAGAATTTTGATGTAGTCCTTCAAGCGCTCCTCGCCAATTTTGTCGATTGCGCCCTGGTCGATGTGATCAAGCTCCAGTTGCAATTCCAGCAACTGCAGCAAATTGTTCTTTTCGTAAGCTTGATTGACGCGCTGCATCAGCGCTGTTTTGCGCTCGCGCTCAATGGGGTCTAGCTCCCTATCCGGATGAAGTGCGCTTGCCAGTTTGCGGTAAATCTCGCGAATCGATTGGCGAAGTTTTTGCTCATCGGCCTCCTCGCGCGCTTGCCTGGCAAGCTGTTTCGCGGATTTTTTTCGCCTCGACTGGCGTTCCTCCCATGCTGCCTCCTCGGTCTCGAATTTCTCCTGCTCCTCCTGTATTTTTCGTTGTCCGCGCTCCATCAGTTCATCCGGCGACATGAAATCCAGGTCATCCCCGAGATCCAAGCCCAGCACATCTTCAAGCAACGATTGCATCGCCAGCGAGGAATCGCGGTGGTCACCGGGTTGTAGGTATTTTTCGTGTAGGGCCTTGATTTGCGCATCGTCGCGATCCATCAGAATACTTTCCGCAAACTCGAGAATCAAAGCGGCGACTTTGCGGCGCTCAGCCTTGCTAAGTTTCATTCGGTCGCGGGCTCGATCCAGGCCGCGCGCCATCTTGATTTGCATATCCACTGATGCCGTGTGCAAGGGCACAAGCTCGTTTGCGAATTTGCTCCGATAGGGATGGATAACCGCCTCCCACGCCACCAATTCCGCGCGTTTGCGTTCGATTTGCTTGATCAGAACATTGAAGGATTTTTGCGTTTTCGACAGTGGCTTTCGGGTATGGCCAGAGGCGATGCGGAGGGTTTTTACGATTGGATTGGACATGCGCGGAACAAGAAAGAATAGGGGGGCAGCGAGGGAATTTCGGATTGTAAGGGACAACGCCGGCCAAGCCGACGAGCTTGCCCTAGCTCAGGGCATGGATCGGAATATCGGGTTGGATAGCCCGAACGCGTCAATCGATGTGCCGGTAATCGACGAGCTCGCCTGTGATGCGAGGAACAAAGCGACTTCGGCGATTTCCTCGGGCTTTATCAGAGACTCTCGACTGCTCTTGAGGTCAGGTCCGATGGATTCCCACAGGCCTTCGGTGTCCACCCCGCCGGGGCAGATGCAGTTGATATCGATGCCATGGGTTTTGACTTCCGCGGCAACGCTTTGGGTGAGATTGATCAACCCGGCTTTGCTGGCGCGATAGGCGCTGCGTCCGCGCCCGCCATTGCGCCCGCCGATGCTGGAGATGTTGACAATTTTCCCGGCGTGCTTGGCGATCATGGTCGGCAGAACCGCTTTGATAAGAAGCGCAGGCGCGACCAGGTTGACGTTGATCACTTCGCGCCAGACGCGTGGATCGCTATCCACCAGGTTGCTGGATGCGGGGATGATGGCGGCGTTGTTCACCAGGATGTCGATGCCGCCGAAGTGCTCCAGGGTGGCCGATACGATGCGAGCGATATCGGCGTCGCTGGCGACATTGGCCGCGATGGTCAGTGCCTTGCCGCTCGAGGCGGTAATCTCGAGCGCTACTGCTTCAATCGTGCTTGCGGTGCGCGCGACCAGCACCACGCTCGCGCCTGCCCTGGCATAGGCCAGGGCAATGGCTCGTCCGATGCCGCGGCCGGCTCCGGTGACGATTGCGATTTTATGTTCCAGTGCCGACATTGCAACTCCGATGGATGCGATAAAAAGCGGATTCTACTTCCAGCGGTGCGAACAACTCGTGCTTCTGCCCTGTGCGATGATGCGAGTAGCCCATGAATCCATCTATTTCCGACATGACTCAGCCGCAACGCCACTCCCATCCCGTCAATGCCACGGTGCTGATTGATAGGGCACGCGCACTGGAACCGCTGCTTCGCGTCCAAGGCCCATTGAGCGAGTCGCGCGGCAAGCTTACTGACGAAGCATTTGGCGCGATGCGCGATGCCGGTCTGCTCAAGTGATGAAGGAAAAAACGACCGCGGGTTAGCAGAAGCGCCTTAGCCCACGCCTATCAGGCGATGGTGCTCGCGAGTAATATGCCGTCAGTGTGGGATGCTGCCTGTGTGGGCGGCGTCATTGTTTAAAACTTTATGCAACGGGAAGCAGTTTTTTCTTTGCAAAATTAATTATTTATTTTGGAGTCAATATGCATTTCGTACTCTCTGGTACCTACGGCCCCACCGATACCACGCGCGCCATGCTGCCTTTCATCTTCGCGGCTTCCGCCGTTCAGGCCGGGGACAGCGTGACCATCATGCTGTTTCACGACGCGGTTCATATGGCGATCCAGGGAGCCGGCGCCAAGCTGGTTCCCGTCGGGCCGCCGAATCGCTATGAGGAGGTCGCCAGCCATCCGAATGTAACGCTGTGGGCCTGCAAGCCTTGTGTCGATGTCCGCGGCTTGACCGCGGCAGCGTTGGATGCTCGCGTCAAGTTGGGTGGTATGAATGAGTTTCATGCGGCAGCCCGTTTGCCGGACGCGAGAGTGGTGAGCTTCTGATCGATCTGAGGTGCCTGAACACTTTCCGAATTGATTTAAGAAAAGGAAATAATGGTCGTACTATGCAAACAGGGAGAGCACCATGATCAAAATTCTGATCGTTGAAGACCAATCGGAGCTTCGCAAGTTGGTCCGCATGACTCTCGAACACGAGCCTTACGAGCTGCACGAAGCCTGCGATGGCGATGCCGGACTGCATATGCTCACCGCGATCGATCCGGATATTCTGTTGCTCGATGTGATGGTGCCTGGTTCCATCGACGGCCTGCAATTGTGCGAGCTCATTAAGTCAAACCCGAAAACACGCCACAAAAAGGTGCTAATACTCTCCGTGCGCGGCCAATACGCCGACGTCAAGGCGTGGCAGTCTGCCAACGCAGACGACTACATGGTGAAGCCCTTCAGCCCGCGCGAACTGATCAATAAAGTCGAAGCGCTCGCGAATTCGCTCGCGCTTGCCGCATGACCGAACCGGCTCATCCCCTCCTGCGGCGAGCGGCTTACTGAAGATTGTTGTTTGAAAAAACGATTCGCACGAACGGATTTTTCGTTCGTGCAGGTTTTGGCAGCGCTGCCGCGGGCGAACCGCGTTTTTATACGGGTAAGCACCATCCGTATAAAAACGTGGTTTCTGAATAAAGCAGAGTCGGTTTATTCTTTGTTCCGGATTTCGGCGCTTGAAGTAAGTGCCATTCCCGCTTGACCCCGTGTTTCTAAATATGTCCGAAGAGTCTCGCCAATGCTTGTTCTTCGGCCTTAGAACCCCACCGCTAGACTATCCCGTCGTGAATCCGCACCGGCGAAATAGCCGTCTTCCAATCTTCTAATGAGTTGGCTCGAACCAAAATCCATGTAGCCCTTAGGCAGCGCCACCACCTGATGGCCGCGGCGCGCAAGATCTTCCAGCGTCTTTGCGGAAAATTCCGGTTCGAAGTTGATCTCCAGTCCGGCCATGATGCGAAACCGCGGCGCGTCGATCGCGGCCTGAGGATTCTGGCCGTAGTCGGCCATGCGCACCATCAACTGGGTGTGGCCCTGTGCTTGCATGCTGCCACCCATCAGGCCCAGAGTCATCACTGCATCGCCATCTTTTGTGACAAATCCGGGAATGATGGTGTGGAAGGGGCGCTTGCCGGGGCCGACTTCATTGGGGTGGCCGGGTTGTAATACGAAGCCGGAGCCGCGATTCTGCAGGCTGATACCGGTGCCGGGCACGACGACGCCGGAGCCGAAGCCGGAAAAATTCGACTGAATCATCGACACCATCATGCCGTTTGCGTCGGCGGTGTTCAGATACACCGTGCCGCCGCGCGGCGGCGTGCCATGGCCGAAATCCTGTGCGCGTTTCATGTCGATTAATTTCGCGCGTGACTTCAAATAGTCGCGGTCGAGCATCTGCTCGGGTTTGATGTCCATGAAATTTGGATCGGCCACATAACGATAAGCATCGGCAAATCCCAACTTCACCGCTTCGATCTGCAGATGCAGACTGTCTACACCATCCACCGTATGGCTTGACATGTCGAAGTGCTCGAGTATTCCCAGCGCAATGAGACAGACGATACCTTGTCCGTTGGGTGGAATCTCATGCACGGTGTAGCCGCGATAGTCCTGTGTGATGGTGCCGCACCAGTCGAGAGTGTGCGCCGCAAGATCGGAGGCTTTCATCGCGCCGCCGTTCGCACCGATATGCGCGGCAATTTTTTCGCCAAGTTCACCCTTGTAATAAGCCTCGCCGTGAGTCTTCGCGATGGTCTCCAATGTTCGCGCTGCCGCAGGCAATCGAAAAATTTCTCCCGGCCTTGGCGCGCGGCCATTGGGCATGAAGGCTTCGGCGAATCCGGGCTGGCTCCCGAGTTCCTTTACCTGATTGGCCCAACTGCCCGCGATCCACGGCGATACCGGAAAGCCGTTTTCCGCGTAGTCGATGGCCGGCTCGAACAGTTTTGCGAAAGGGAGTTTGCCGAAGCGCTTCGACATCTCTACCCACGCCGAAATTGCGCCGGGCACCGAGATGCTGTTGACCCCGCGCGAGGGCATAGAGGACTGTCCGCGAAAATACTCCGGCGCCCAAGCGGCGGGCGAGCGGCCCGAGGCGTTGAGGCCATGAATCTGCTTGCCGTCCCAGATGATGGCAAACGAATCGCTGCCCAGGCCGTTCGATACCGGCTCCAGGATGGGCAGACACATTGCCGTGGCGAGCGCCGCGTCCACAGCATTGCCGCCGGCGAGCAGCATGCGAAGCCCCGCCTGCGCCGCGAGCGGCTGCGAGGTGGAAACCACATTGCGCGCCAGCGTTGGCGTGCGTGAGGTGAGATAAGGGTTTTGCCAGTCGATATTTTTCATTGGAATCGCAAGCGTCGAATTGGGTTTATAGATGAGCACCGCATTATGCGCAGAATCGTCGAACGCTTCCCAGCGCCGTACTCAAGCGCCGTACTCAAGCGCAGTATCCAAGCGCCGTACCCAAGCGCCGACTTCAAAGTCTGTTTCTGGCGCTGAACGGATACCGTCTAACGGCCGGCCAGGTTGACGTGACCCAAACCATGCTCGCGGTAGCCGTGGGGGATCTGATTGAGGTGGAGTTTTCCGGTTGGATTCGTGGGAGCAGCAAGAAACGCTAGATTGCCATCTCGCTCCGCGTTACTCCGCCTAGTCACCTCGAAACGCGCTCAGACTGCGGCGGCCTGCGCTGGAGGTCGCAGGCGTTTGCTTCTGAGCTTCTTGCGTAACGCCATCGTGGCAGCTTCATCGACTCCCTTGTCCGCGTTCAACACCACACCGTACTGTTTAAGCGCGGACTCGGAGGAGATCAATTCTTCGATCACATCCCAGGAGACCTTGGCCGGATCGCGATCCAGAGGATCGCCCCAGCCGCCACCGCCGGAGGTGCGCGCAATGACTTGGGTATTCTCAGGAACGAGATACCTGGTGGCATCGACCGATTTGTAATCGGTCTCATCCGGACGTTTGACGTGATATTGGCCGGGTTCACCACTGGTGCCGCCCCATAATCCCCAGGGTGGGCAACCGGCGCGGCGCGGGCGGCGCAGGTTCCAGCGTCCTTCGACGAAATTGCGCACCTTCAGATTGATGGCGAATCCTCCCCGGAATTTGCCGGCGCCGGCGGAGTCGGGTCTTAGTCCACGCGATTCGATCATCAAAGGACATTTGAGTTCTATACCTTCGATGGAGCCATTACGCACATCGCCTTGGCAGACAGTGACGGTGCCGGATTCGCCGTCTTCAGTCGGGCGTCCACCCCAGCCGCCGCCTTCTATGGTTTGCAGCACGAAGCGGCGTTTGGTTTTTGGATCGTTGCCGAAAAATACCGTGCCCCCCAGCACGCCATGATGCGCGGCGGGGATGGTGTCGCGCATTGCCGGGGCAAGCGCTTTAATAATGGTGTCCACCGTCAACGGGATGCAGGTGCTCCAGCCCGACATCGGCATCGGATAGCGCGCCATCATGATGTTGCCCTCGGGAATTATTGAATCGAGTGCACGAAACGAGCCCTCGTTGACCGGGTCGTGCGGACTGGTGAGCGCCTTGTAGGCGATGCGGGGTCCGGCAAGGGTGCGCGCGTTGATGCCTACCGGGCGTTCGCCCGCGCACTTGGATAGATCGATGGTCATGTGGCCTTTGTTGACCACCACGCGCGCGTGCAGTCTCAAGGGATCGCCGGCTTTGATGCCGTCATCATCGAGAAAGGACTCGGCTTCGTATTCGCCATCGGGCATTTGCGAGACGACGTTGCGGCATTTCTGCTCGGTCTCATCGAATATCTGGCGCGTCGCTGCCAGCACCGTCTCGCGTCCGTACTTGGTGAAAAGTTCTTGCAGTCGCCGCACCGCCAGCTTACAGGCCGCGACCTGCGATTTGAGATCGCCCAGCGAGGACTCGGGGAAACGGATGTTGTCCTTGATGACGCGGTAGATCGTGTCATCGAGTTTGCCCTTGTCGTAGATTTTCAACTGGTCAAGTTGCAAGCCTTCCAGCCAGGGGTCGCCCACGTGCGCGCCCGCGCCAAAGCCGGTAGAGGATCCGCCCACGTCGATCCAATGCGCGCGCACCATGGCGAACATCTGCAACTCGCCGTCGAAAAAGAATGGCACGTAGATGACGATGTTGTTTAAATGTTGACCTGCCACCGCCTGGTGGTTGGTGATGATCACATCATCGGGGTGAAAGCCTTTTTTGCCGTAGCGCTTGACGCCATCGACTATCAGTACGCCCAGGTCCGCGACAAAGTGCGACACGCCACCGACGTTCTGGCTGACCAGTTCGCCATCTGCGGTGAGCACCGCGGTACAGAAATCGCGCACCTCGTAGATCATCATGTTGTAGGAGGTACGCTGAAGGTCGGCGGCCATTTCCGTGGAGATGGCTGGCAGCGCATTGCGTATCACTTCAAGCGTGACCGGGTCGAGCTTTGAATTCTTGACGCGTGCGTCCATGTCGTTGCTATCTTGTTTGGGTCACGGTACGCGGCGCCGCGCGCAGTTTGGCGCGCTGGGCGGCGGTCGCTGCAGTGTCGATCGAATGGTCACCCTTGAGCACCACCCCGTAATTCTCGCGCGCAGATTTCTCGGAGACCAGTTCCTCGATCACATCCCACTGAACCATTGCCGGGTCGCGATCCAGCGGATCGCCCCAGCCGCCGCCCGAACCGGTGCTCACCCAGGCCACGGCATTGGCCGGCACGGGGTAGCGGTTCTGCTCGACCTTTTTGTATTCCTGGCCTTCGAGCTGCAGGAGCTTCTGTTCGGTGTCGCCTTCCATGCCGCCCCACAGTCCCCAGGGCAGACATTGCTTTCTTCTCGGGCTGTCGAGGTTCCAGCGACCTTCCACCAGATTCTTGGCGCGCACGTTCAGGCCCAGCCCGCCGCGGAATTTGCCTGGGCCGCCCGAATCCTGGCGCAGGCCGCGATTTTGAATGATGACCGGGCACTTCATTTCTATGCTCTCAATGGAGGCGTTGCGCACGTCCCCCTGGCAGACGGTGACCGTGCCGGATTCGCCGTCCTCGGTCGGACGCCCGCCCCAGCCGCCGCCCTCGATCGACTGCACCACGAAGCCCCGCCCGGTCTTGGGTTGCTTGCCGAAGAACACCACACCGCCACTCAACAGGCCGTGGTGCGCCGCCGGGATGTTCTCTTTCATCGCCGGTGCCAGCGCGCGCACGATGGTGTCCACGACCAGCGGCAGTATGTGGCTCCAGCCGGCCATGGGTGCGGGGTAGCGCGCCATCATGATATTGCCCTCGGGAATGATGACCTCGCATGCGGTGAAGGATCCTTCATTCACCGGATCGAGCGGGCTGGTGAGCGCTTTGTAGGCCACGCGCGCGCCGGCGTAGGTGCGCGAGTTGATGCCGGCCTTCCTCTCGCCCGAGCAGCCGGAGAGGTCGATGATCATGTGGCCGGACTTCACGGTGATTTTTGCATGGATGCGAACGCGCTCTCCCTTGGTGACGCCGTCGTCGTCCAAAAAGGATTCGGCCTCGTAGACACCGTCGGTAATCTTGGCCACCACGTTGCGGCATTTCTGCTCGGATTCCTGATAAATCTGGCGGATGCAGGCAAGGATGGTGTCTTTGCTGTACTTCTTGAACATCTCTTCCATGCGGCGCATGCCCAGGCGACACGCGGCGATCTGCGATTTCATGTCGCCCAATGACGATTCGGGAAAACGGATGTTGTCCTTGATGAGGCGATACAAGGGTTCGTTGATATCGCCACCTTGATAGATTTTCAACTGATCGAGTTGCAATCCTTCTAGCCAGGGGTCGGCCACATGCGCGCCCGCGCCAAAGCCGGTGCTGGTGCCGCCCACGTCAATCCAGTGCGCGCGCACCATGGCGAACATCAACAGCTCAGCTTCGAAAAATATCGGGGTGTAAATGACGATGTTATTCAGGTGTTGCCCGGCCACCGCCTGGTGGTTGGTGATGATCACATCACCGGGTTTAAAGCCCTCGCGCCCGTAGCGTTTCATGCCGTCGGTGACCAGCACTCCCAGATCGGCGACAAAGTGCGAGACACCGCCCACGTTCTGGCAAATCAGATTGCCCTCGGGATCGAGCAGCGCGGTGCAGTAATCGCGCACCTCGTAAATCATCATGTTGTAGGAGGTGCGTTGCAGGTCTAAGGCCATTTCGTTGGAAATGGCCGGCAGGGCATTGCGAACCACTTCAAGGGTGACGGGATCGAGTTTGGATTGCTTGACTCGGGTGTCCATTGTTGTTTTCTCCATGGAGGCGCCATGAGGCGGCAAAGGGTGCAAAAAGCGGTGTGCAAAATAGCGGCGAATTTTCTCACATTGCTGCAAGGGCCATTCCGAGCAGCGCAGGTGTTGGCACACATCAATTTCCGCAGAACCGCTGCAACGGCTTAATAGCGAAATGATCCCAATTGCGATTTGATTTGCTCTTATCCGAAACGAGGTGCACGTGACCTGTAATGTGTGCGCTGGCCAACTATAAGGTTTCGGCGTGGCAATGGCTTGATTAATTTGGAGATTTAGTTTAATCCGGCTAAAATATTGGCACTGCACAACGCAGAAATAAAGTCATAGAATAACCCTATCTCATTCATTTGAAAATATCATTTGAAAATCTGATGACAAATCCTTATCTTGTTGTTGTGCGATGCAATAAAGATCGCGATGATGAAAAGGAAAGAAATCATGGCCACAAGCATACTGTATGAGGGTGATGGGTTTCTACGCAATGGCCCGACCTATTTTTCCAGGCCGATAGCCAAAGCCCCAGCCAATCCGGCAGAGCTCAAAGCGGCAGTCGACGCAGATGAGCTTGCTATCGAAACGCGGGAACGTAAGCTTCGACGCGAATATTTGCCCGAGTGGGTGTGCAGGCTTCTAGAGGCCTAAGCCCAGGCTAGCAAGAATCGAACGGGACGGGGCGCAGGGTTCGGTCTCCTCCTCCTTCCGGGTTTTCCGCCTCGTCCCCGTTCGACCTTTTAGACCGCTCTGATACGAATGGCACTCTCTTAAGTCTGAAATCCGTGATAAAGAATAAACCGACTGTGCTTTATTCAGAAACCGCGTTTTTATACAGATGGTGTTTATCCGTATAAAAACGCGGTTTGCCCGCGGCAGCGCTGCCAAAGCCCGCACGAACGAAAATTCCGTTCGTGCCGATCGTCGCTTTCGCGCGGATGATAAAGCCATCCGCTCGAAAAAAACGATCTTAAGCAAACCGCTCGCGGCGGTCGGTTTTTTCGCGTGCTTTAAGCAAAAATGTCGGCATTTCAGCGCGGATTCGTCGAGTTGTCGTCAGTCTTACTATTGCGCGAATGCTTGGCTCAACCAAGGCAGATACCCCATGCACATTTAAAGCGGCAATACGGCATGGAGAGTTAATTTAATGGTTTAAGAAAATATCCATATGTCATTGTCTTGAGAAGAAACAATTTCCGAGTGCTCCTTAAAATATTTTTCTCCTCATGTTGTTTTACGAATATCAAGGCCTCCGGGCACGGGATATGCGATGTATTCCGGCAGGCAGGTCAGATATAGACGTGAATCGCTAACGAAAGGAGAACTCCAATGTTTGGCAGACTCTATCTCGCGTGGAGAATGTATTCCAGCCTTCACTATTCATGGCGTTTGGCTTGGTACAAGGCAGCGCAACAGCACACTGCGTAACGAAAATTTCGATTTAAACGTTCAAGGTATTTTTACCTCCCAGACCGTTTGCGATCCGACTGAATCAGGACCGCGAACCGTCCTCGCGCATTTCCCCATGACTTTCCTGAGGAATTTCCTGGCGAACTTCCTGGCGAACTTCCTGGAACAGTTTCGTCGCGACCAGCATTGCGCCGCGTACCAAGGGCGCGCCGACGTAGCCTAGCAAGTGCAGGATGGCCTCCGTCAACTCTTCCTCGGTCCAACCCTGGCGAAGCGCCATTCTCAGGTGGATCTCCAACTCCTCATCGCTTCCCGTGGCCACATCGGAGATCACGGTGATCAGCGTTCGCGTCTTCAGATCGAGCCCTGGGCGCGTCCACAGTGCGCCAAAGATCGTCTCGCTCGCGAGGTTGATGAATTTTTGCATCGGCGGGTCTTTGTAGGTTGTCGCCGCGATGCGATCGACATAGGCGCCGCCAAGAAGCTTGCGGCGCATTGCGCGACCATTTTTCAATTCAGTTTCGGACATGGAGTTCTCCTTGGATCAGGCGTGGAAGTCGCATCGGAAGTGGTGAAATCATGGAAAAGCTACGCTCTAAATAGGCATGTTGATCGCGTTCTATCCGCTACGCCAAGGGCTTGTCGCCGAAGCGCTCGCGCCAGCGTGGCAGCGCCTCGGTGTTGAGTACGTTGTCAGGAGCGTTTGGTGATTGGCATCGCATTGGCCTCTCTGCTCGAGTGAATATCAATGCCACCATATAACAA
>CAMDFL010000051.1 GCA_945897475.1 Bordetella parapertussis | reverse complement strand
GCGGTGTTCCACGCGGCACTGCCCGTCGATGGCAACGCCGCCCATGGTGTAGGTGACGCCGGCGCACAAGGGAACGGCGAAAAACGGCGGCGCCATGATGGCCTGCGCGCGGTTGACCGGATTGTCAGTGCGCGGCGGGTCGAGGGCATCAAACTTACCGGTTTCGACGGCGATGTTGTGCGCACTTACCGTGGCTTGCAACGCCTCTGCAGGCAAGCCCGTGAGTTGCGCCAGGCCTTGCAAGCTGTTGCTGCGATGAATGGTCGCACCGCCTTTTTCCAGTAGCGAGTTAGCCGGCCGCTGGCCCTCCTTGCCAGCGGTTTCCCAGATTCGCTGATCGAACACCGCCAGAGTGCCTTGCGGATCATCCTCGGCGGCGATGGCATTGGCCATGAACACGCCGCCAAGTCCCTCGTTGGCGAAACGATTACCGGTGGCATTCACGGTGATGCCCGCGCACATCGGATGATCGACCACCGGGTACGGCCACAGAGCTGGCTTCTCGATCGCATCGATGGACTGCACATGGCCGTAGAAACGGTCAGTGCCACGAAGCAGCGCGCCGACTGCTTCGGCCATCAACAGTCCGTCGCCACGCCCGGTCTTGGCGTTACGTTGCAATAAACGCTCAGGTGCCGGCGAGATGAAGCGACGCAGCAGATCGAGGTTGGCTTGAAAGCCGCCGTCCGCAAGCAGCACGGCACGCGCGCTGATGCGTAGCGTTTCATGGCCGAGGGTTGCAAGCACGCCGGTGCAACGACGGTTCTCGACCACAAGCTCCCGCGCCGCCACGCCGCGCATCAGGGTTCCACCACGTTCAACAAGTTTTGCACCCAGGCGAAACACCATGGTGTCGCCGCCGCGCCCCGGCCAGTTGAGGCCCATGCGATTAGGCACGGGGGGCGCGAGCATGACGCGCTGCCCGCCCTGCCATCCACCTTTAATGAGACGAACGCCTTGCTTCTCCAACCAGCGCACGGCATCGCCCCCATGGGTGGCAAATGCATGGGCAAGGTCTGGCATGGCGTAATTGTTCGTCTGGCGGTCTATAGCCTTGCGCAGATTTGCGGGATCGCCCAGGATGTACTCGAAGGCGCAATTCACAAAGCCCATGGAGAAGCGGGAATTGCAGTGGTAGCGCTCATCCGCGCCACGCTCCAAGAGCGCGACTTTCATGCCTTGCTCCGCGCAGCGGTTGGCAGAGGCCAGGCCAGCGAGGCCGCCGCCCACCACCAGCACATCGAACTGCAGGTCGCTCATTGAGGCATCAAGGTATCGGCCACCAGGACCAGTACTTCACGCAGACAACGCATCACCATAAAGGCAAACCAACCCACCGCAATGCCTGCCACGGCGCAAACCCAGCCGCCGCCGCTATAAGCTCCCCAGATGCCGTAGGCCACGATCATCACGCCTACGACCCAGGCGAGCATGGTGCCGTTGCGCAGGAAAAACTTTATCGTGGAATAGGTTTCGGCTTCGGTCTGCGCCATGGCGAGATATCCTTCTGGTTATGGTGGACGCGGAGAATTAATTGGGGTCAATGAGCCTGCCCAAGAAACCGCCGCGCATTTTCGGAAAACAATAGGCGCTCGGTAGTGGGATCCAGACCCGCGCTGCGAATAAATTTCACCGGGTCGGGGTCTCCCATGGCGAAAGGGAAATCGCTGCCTGCCAGCACCTGCGTCGCGCCAAAGGTTTGCATGGCGTGTTTCAGTGCATAGGGGTCGAATACGATGCTGTCGTAGTAAAAGCGTCTGGCATAGTGGATCGGTTTTTCGGGCAAAGCTTCGCGCAGCTTGGGCAATATGTCCCAGGCGCGATTCAATCGCGCAATGAGGAATGACAACACGCCGCCACCATGGCTCCAGGCCATGCGCAGGTTCGGGTGCCGAACAGCAATGCCGCCGGTGATCATGCTCGCCGCGGCCAAACCAATCTCGCCAGGAAAGCACATCGCCTGCTCCGACACCGGGCCGACGATACGATCCATGCCAACAGGTCGCAAGGCATGCACGAAAATCGCTGCGCCCATTTTCTCCGCCGCCGCGAAAAATGGCTCGAAGCGCGGATCGCCGATGGTGACCTCGTTCACGTGGCTTGCGATCTCGATGCCGGGGAACTTGAGATCCTTGACCACGTATTCCAGCTCGCGAATCGCCATGTCCACATCTTGCAAGGGCACACAGCCCAGGCCCAAGAAGCGCGCCGGATGGCGGGCCACCATTTTCGCGATCTCGTCATTCAGAAAGCGATTGAGTACCTGCGCATCCTTTGCCGGCAGCCAATAAGAAAGCAGTTCCGGCATCGGCGAAAGGCATTGTTGATGAACTTCGCGGGCCTCCATGTCTTTCAGGCGATCCTCATTGTTCCAGCAGCTCTGATGCACGGTGCGATAGTTTTTGCCTTGAATGATCACGTGGCAATGGCAGGGTTCGGCCGGCGCCATCGAGGGCCAGGCGATGTCTTTGACGCTACCGGTATAAGCCGGAAATTTCTCCGGAACGATATGGGTGTGGATGTCGATGGCTTGCGCGTTGCTCACGTCATGCTCCTCGAGTGGTACATGGAAACACGGAATAAATTCCGATCATCGCACAGGCGATGACTTGTTTCCTCTGAAGTGGACGATATACAAGGAGGCATGGACTCCCTGTTCGTTATTTTCTTATCGGCCCTTGAATACCGGTTTGCGTTTCGCCAGGAATGCGGCGCTGGCTTCCTTGTGGTCCTCGCTTTCGCCCGCGGCCTCGATCAACGCGTCCACCGTGGACATATCGCGCGCGTCACGATCGAGTCCGGCTTCGACGATGGAACGCTTCGCACAGGTCACCGCGAGAGGCGCGTTGGCTGCGATGACACCACAGTATTCGGCGACCACTGCATCCAGCTCATCCGGGCGCGTTACGCGCTGCACAAAACCCATGCGATGCGCATCGGCGGCATCGAAGTCGCGCGCAGTGAAAAATATATCCGATACATTGGCTGGCCCCATCAGCGCGACGAAGCGCTGCACACCGGGAAATGCATAACCCAAACCCATTCGCGCAGCGGGCATGCGAAACCTGGCGTTGTCGGCGGCAATGCGCACATCGCAACCTGCGGCAATGCCAAGACCACCGCCCATACAGAAGCCGCGAATTTTGGCAATCACCGGTTTGCCGCAATGCGATGGCGCGCTATACGCCGTTTCCAGTGCGCGGTTGTAGGCATCCTGCATTCCCTCTTCCTCGCGGGTCCGCTCAAACTGCGAGATATCCGCGCCGGAAACGAAAGCGTTTTCGCCATCGCCGCAGAGCACGATCACGCGCACATCCTCATCGGCATCGAGCTCCCGCAGTCGCTGCGGATACTCGTGCCACATGGCGTAGGTCATCGCGTTATGGCGCGAGACGTTTGATATAACCAGTGTCCCGATAGGCCCTTCACGCCGAACCAGCAGCTCGGGCATCTCAGACGACCTTGTCCGCATGAAAGCCGGCTATTTCGGTCGAGGAATAACCCATCTCCTCGAGAATTTCGTCGGTATGCTCGCCCTGTTCGGGCGTGGCTCGTGCCATCGAGGAGGGTGTGCGAGATAGTTTTACCGCCTGATTCACCACTTTATATTCGCCCAGGGTGGGGTGCTTCACGGTCGCCGCGGCCTCGAGGTGCTGCACCTGCGGGTCAGCAAACACCTGGTCCATTTTGTAAATAGGGCCGCACGGTATATCGGCGGCAAGCAGTTGATCGGTCCATTCGGCCGTAGTTTTTACTTTGAAGAGCTCGTTTAACTCGGCATTCAATGCTTTGCGGTTTTTCGAGCGTTCTGCGGGGCCTTTGAAATCGGGGTGTGTGGCTAACTGCTCTTTGGCCAGACCCTTGCACAAGCGCACCCACATTGCCTGTCCGAGCGAATTAATATTGATGTAGCCATCGCTGGTGGTGTAGGCCGAAGTCGGCATTCCCACGGGATGGTCGTTGCCGACTTGCGCTGCTATCTCACCCTTCATCAGGTAACGTGCCGCCTGAAAATCCAGCAGCGCAATCTGCGACTGAAGCAAACTCGACTGCACCCACTGACCCTCGCCTGACGATTGGCGTTCAAGCAATGCCGTCATTACACCGATGCAGGCGAAAAACCCCGCCGTCATATCTGCCACCGCGGCGCCAGCTCGCATCGGACCCTCACCAGGGTTGCCCGTGACCATCATCAGTCCGCCCATGCCCTGCGCGATCTGATCGAAGCCGGGGCGCGTGGCGTAGGGGCCGTCCTGACCAAAACCGGAAATGCTGGCGAGCACGATGCCTTTGTTCACTTTTTTCAAGGACTCGTAATCAACGCCAAGTCGGTTTTTCACATCGGGTCGATAGTTTTCAACTACAACGTCGGCGCCACCAACCATCTTCATGAAAATCGCAAGACCTTTGGGATCCTTGAGATTCAAGGTCATCGAGCGCTTGTTGCGATGCAGGTTCTGCATATCAAAGCCATGCCGGTCTCCGGTCATGCCGTCATTACGCTCGGCCTCGGGCGGCGTTTCTATTTTGATCACATCGGCGCCGAAATCGGCGAATTGTTTGACGCAGGTCGGACCGGCGCGCACGCGGGTGAGATCGAGAACACGAAAGCGCGACAGCGCGGCGGAAGCGGGAATGTGGGGCATGGATGGCTCGGTTCGAAGAATGAATAGGCGCGGTGCGTGTAACACGCGGTTCGATCTGGATGAAACCGCCGAAACGCGGACACTGCTCGATTGTAGCGCAGCGCCTTGATATTCCCGGCCGGGGTCACGCCACAGGGTCACGTCACCCGCAGTCCAATTTTTCTCGAGCTATACGGCGACCTGTTGATGCAAGGCCTTGATCTCATCGCTGGAATATCCAAGCTCGGCGAGTACTTCATCGGTATGCTCGCCCAGCTCCGGAGTCGCACGAACGATTGCAGCTGGCGTGCGCGTCAAGCCAACCGCCTGTCCGAGTATTTTCATCTCGCCCAAGCGTGGATGGCGCACTGTTGCCGCGGCTTTCACATGTTTCACCTGCGGATCATTGAACACCTGGTCCATAGTGTAGATCGGGCCGCTGGGCACGCCCGCGTCGTTGAGTATCGCTATCCATTCATTGGTGGTTTTCTTCTGGAAGATCGCGTTCAGTTGCTCTTTGAGCGCATCGCGGTTTTTCGAGCGAGCGGCACTGGTGGCGAATTCGGCGCGATCGGCGAGCTCGGGGTGCGCTATGGCCTCGCAAAGCCGCCTCCATAGCGCACCAGGCGAGCTTAAATTGATATAGCCATCACTGGTGAGATAGGCCGAAGTCGGCATGAAGGTCGGGTGATCGTTACCCACCTGTCCGGGTACTTCACCTTCGACCAGGTAGCGCACCGCCTGAAAATCGAGCAGTGCGATCTGAGCCTGCAACAAACTCGATTGCACCCACTGCCCTTTGCCTGATTGCTCGCGTTCATACAACGCTGTGAGAACGCCCACGCTCGCCAGAAAACCAGCGGTCATATCGGCCACCGCAGCGCCGGCGCGCATCGGGCCTTCGCCGGGATTGCCTGTGACCATCATGAGGCCACCCATGCCTTGCGCCACCTGATCGAGGCCTGCGCGTCCCGCATAAGGACCGCTCTGTCCAAAGCCGGAAATGCTGGCAAGGATGATGCGGGGATTCACTTTCGCCAGCGACTCGTAATCGATGCCAAGCCGGTTCTTCACATCCGGCCGGTAGTTCTCAACGACGATATCGGCGCCGGCAACCATTCTCATGAACACAGCCAAGCCCGCCGGGTTTTTGAGATTAAGCGTCATGGAGCGCTTGTTGCGATGCAGATTCTGAAAATCCGATCCGTCGCGATCGCCGGTCATGCCATCGCCGTCCTCGGCGGGAACCTCGATCTTGATGACATCGGCGCCGAAGTCGGCGAGCTGCTTGACGCAGGTTGGACCTGCGCGGGCTCGGGTTAGATCAAGAACCCGTAATCGGGATAGTGCGGTGGAAGCAGGAATATGCGGCATGACATGGGCGTTCGTACAGGTAAATGCAGAAGCATACCGTGATGCCATCAGGTTCGAGCGGCGCGTGATGCAGGAGTCGCGGGAAGCAGCAGCGTTCGTTGCGTGACAGATGGCTGGACTTATCCGATATGGCGGCCCCCTATGCAGGGTTCGCCGAAAACGATTAGATTACGCGAAAATAAAACGATTACGCAAATCTGAAACGATTACGCGAATCTGAAACGACTACGGGAGACTGAAATGAAGATTCATCGCTTGGAATTATTTTCACGCTTGGAATTATTTTCTTTTTCTTTATTCGCAATCATGTTGACCGGCGCCACCTCTGCGGCGCTGGCGCAAGGCTGGCCCACGAAGCCGGTGCGCATTCTCAACCCTTTTCCCGCTGGTGGCGGTACCGATACCTTTGTGCGCCCCTACGCGGCGAAGATGTCGCAGGCCATCGGCCAGCAATTCATTGTGGAGAATCAAGGCGGCGCTGGCGGCACGGTGGGAGCGCGCAATGCCTCGCGCATGGGAGGCGACGGCTACACCTTGTTTTCCGGCGCGGTGCATCACACCATTGCCGAGAGCTTCTACCCCAATCGCGGCTATGTGCTGGAAAAAGATTTCATGCCCATCACCATGCTGTCGGCGGTGCCCAACGTGGTGGTGATACATCCCAAGCATCCGTTCAAGACCCTGGCCGAATTGATTACCTATGGCAAGGCAAATCCCGGCAAGCTCAATTTCGGCTCGGCCGGCCCGGGCACTTCTCACCATATGGGCGGCGAATTGTTTAGCATACTCACCGGAGCGAGTCTCGTGCATGTGCCCTACCAGGGCGCGGGCCCGATGATGTTAGGACTTGTGTCAGGCGTGGTTGACCTTGCCTTCGATGGCATGGGCACCTCGGCCAATCAGATCAAGGGCGGCAAGCTGCGGCCGCTGGCGCTAACCGTGGCGCAGCGATCATCGCTGCTGCCGGATGTTCCCACCGCGGCCGAAGCGGGTGTGCCCGGCCTCCAGGTCAGCTCCTGGTACGGAATGTGGGCGGTAGCCGGCACGCCACAGCCGGTGATCGGCCGCCTGCACGCGGAAACCGCTAAATTTCTGCAGCAGCAAGACATCAAAGACATCTGGGCATCGCAAGGCGCCGACGCGGGAGGCCAGACGCCCGATCAGTTCGCCACGATGATCCGCACCGAAATTACCAAGTGGGCCAAGGTAGTCAAGGACGCGAATATCAAACTCGCCGACTAGCGCCGCGCCGCTGTCTGATCGCCACCGCTAATCCTGCGGCGGCAGCTTTGCTTCGCGCCCACCATGCGCCCGACCGTATCGACAGCGCCGCCCGGCGCGCCAGGCGTTCACAAAGAAACATTATGCGGGTTGGTAGAGTTTTGTTTCTTGCGAGGCTGTCATGTTTTTGGAAGCGATCAATAGCAGGGAGATTGCCGAACCAAGCGATTTTTTCCTGCTGTGCGGAACGAAATATTTCCGGTTAATCCTTCACCCGGGTGAGCTGGACAATTTGCCCGCCGGATTTCTCGTCGCGCTCCAGGCGCAGGAGCTTGCGCTTTTCGGCCTCCTCCAAAAGCTCGGAGAAAGCGCGAAAGCCGTAATACGATTCGTTGAATCCGGGCTGACGGCGCTTCAACGCCTGCTTCACCATTGAGCCCCATACCTTCTCGCTTTCGCCACGCTCGGCGATCAGCGCTTCGATGGTTTCGAGCACCAGATCCAGTGCCTCCTGCTGCTTGTCTTCGCCTGCGGTAGGTGCGTCTTTGGCCGGCGCGGCGGCGCGCTTTTCGGTGCGTTTCTTCGCGGCGCGGCGCTTGGCTTCGTCTTCGCGCACCAGGTCGTCGTAGAAAATGAATTCGTCGCAGTTGGATATCAACAAATCCGAGGTGGAATTTTTCACTCCCACGCCGATTACCGTCTTCGCGTTTTCACGAAGCTTGGATACCAGCGGAGAAAAATCCGAATCACCGCTGATAATCACGAAGGTATCCACATGCGCCTTGGTATAGCAAAGGTCTAGCGCATCCACCACCATGCGGATATCGGCCGAGTTCTTGCCCGACTGGCGCACATGCGGAATTTCGATCAATTCGAAACTGCCGGCATGCATGTCGTTCTTGAATTCCTTGTAACGCTCCCAGTCGCAGTAGGCCTTTTTCACCACGATTGAACCCTTTAGCAACAGGCGCTCAAGCACTTTCTCGATGTCGAACTTGGCGTATTTTGCGTCACGCACGCCAAGGGCGACGTTCTCGAAGTCGCAGAACAAGGCCATGCTGCGGGTGTCGTGCTGAGTGGCCATTGAAGATTCCGGTGAAAACAAAGCGCTGATCCTAGCATGTCGCCCGCCTGAAAAGCACCGACCTGTGAGCCATCGCAGCGCCGTTTCAGAGGGCAATCCGCCATAGCAGAGACCCTCCGCCCAGCAACAATACCGCGCCTATGGCGCGCCCGAGTTGAGCGCGCGTGATCGCCAGATGGGCGCGTGTGCCGATGAAAAGCCCCGCCGCGGCGAATGGCAGCAACAGCAGAAAAGTCAGAAGCTCCTTGGCCAGAAATAGCCCGGCCAGGGCAAATAAAAACAATCGGCTGCCCACGGAGAAGATCACCATGGTCGCCACCGTGGCGCGAAGCTGCGTCTTGTCCGCTATCCTGCGCGAAAGGTAGATCTGATAGGGCAAGGCGCCAATGCCAAACAGCGCGCCGCAGGCCCCGCCGATAAAACCGGCCACATAGGCCCATCCCTGCTTCGCGCCCACCTTGGGCACCGGATCAATGAGCCCCCACACCCCGAAAAAAATCGCCGCGCTCCCGAGCACCGCGAATACCGCGCTTCGCGGCAGCGACACCAGCAGCGTGACACCTGCCACCGCGCCGATGAATGCCATGGGGATCATGCGATACAACTCGGTGAGAGCCACATTTTTCGTGTTGGCGCGGCTGATGGCAAGCGCTGCGGTGAGGTCCAGCGCCGAGGCCACAGGCAATAAAAACGTCGGCGCCCAGACATGCGAAATCACCGGAACGACGATGTAGGCCGCGCCCGAGCCAATCAGGCCGAAGACGATATAGCCGATGAAAACCGCAAGTGCTGCGATCCAGAAGAATTCCGGGACAAGACTGACGAGTTCGCTCAAACGCGTCGCGCTGGATGAATGGCGGCCCGAAAAATACGCGCCGAATGAACGGCGCGACAGCGTCCGTTCCTTACGGCGCATCTAAACCCGCGCGCGAAGCGCGTCGAACGTTTAGACAATATTGAGATGCTCAATCCCTGCGTTGGGATCGCGATCCTTGGAGCCCTTGGAATTGAGCTTGATCATCAGGCGCAGGTCATTGACCGAGTCGGCGTTGCGCAGGCCGTCTTCATAGCTGATCTTGCCCTCTTCGTATAAGTCGAACAGATGCTGGTCGAAGGTCTGCATGCCCAGTTCCCGCGAGGCCTTCATGACTGTCTTGATTTCAGTCACCTGGCCCTTGAAGATGAAATCCTGAATCAATGGCGAGTTGAGCAGAATCTCAACTGCGGCGGCGCGGCCCTTGCCTTCTTTCAGCGGCACCAGGCGCTGCGCGACCAGGGCCTTCAGGTTCAAGGAAAGATCCATTAACAACTGCTGGCGCCGCTCTTCGGGAAAGAAGTTGATGATGCGGTCCAGGGCCTGGTTGGCGCTGTTGGCGTGCAGCGTGCCCAGACACAAGTGCCCGGTTTCCGCGAAGGCGATAGCGTGCTCCATGGTCTCTTTGTGGCGAATCTCACCGATGAGAATCACATCGGGCGCCTGACGCAATGTGTTGTGCAGGGCGTCCTCCCAGGACAGGGTGTCCACGCCCACTTCACGCTGGGTGATCAGACTGCTTTTGTGTGGATGCACGTACTCGATCGGATCTTCAATGGTGATGATGTGGCCGAAATGATTGCGGTTGCGATGGTCGATCATGGCCGCGAGCGAGGTCGATTTTCCCGAACCGGTGCCGCCCACCATGATGACGAGGCCGCGCTTATTCATGATCACGTCCTTCAACACCGGCGGCAGGCCCATATCGTCGAAGTTGGGGATGGTGGTGGTGATGACGCGCATCACCAGACCGATATTGCCCTGCTGGACGAAGGCATTGCACCGGAAACGCCCGATGCCCGCCGGCGCGATGGCGAAGTTGCACTCCTTCTTCGCCTCGAACTCGGCCGCCTGCTTGTCGTTCATGATGGCGCGCGCCAGTTCGCCGGTGTGCGTGGGTGAGAGAACTTGATTGGACATCGGCGTCATCTTGCCATCCACTTTCATCGCCGGCGGGAAGCCCACAGTGATGAAAAGATCCGAACCTTTTTTTCCCAGCATCGCACGCAACAGCGTGTACATGAATTCCGTGGCTTGTCCGCGATCCATTGCAATCTCCTTTTTTAGCTGAACCTCAGAATTTCCATCAACAAGATTTCGCCGCGCAAGCAGGTATCTATTTGAAATTGTCCTTGTTCGCCGCCTTGGAGCGCGCCTCTTCCACCGAAATGACGCCTTTCGCTACCCAGGATTGCAGATCCTGATCCAGTGTCTTCATGCCGAACTGCTGCCCGGTCTGAATGGCTGAGTACATTTGCGCGATTTTTGCCTCGCGGATGAGGTTGCGAATCGCGGGCGTGCCCACCATGATCTCATGCGCTGCGGCACGGCCCTTGCCGTCCTTCGTTTTACATAGCGTCTGCGCAACAATCGCCTTGATCGATTCGGAGATCATCGCGCGGATCATTTCTTTTTCCGCCGCCGGGAACACATCGACGATGCGGTCGATGGTTTTTGCGGCCGAAGACGTATGCAGTGTGCCAAACACCAAGTGGCCGGTTTCCGCACCGGAGAGCGCCAGGCGGATTGTCTCCAGATCGCGCATCTCGCCCACCAGGATCACGTCCGGGTCTTCGCGCAAGGCCGAACGCAGCGCATTGTTGAACGACAAGGTATCGCGACCGACTTCGCGCTGGTTGATCAGGCACTTTTTCGACTCGTGAACGAATTCGATCGGGTCTTCGATAGTGAGGATGTGGCCTTCCTCGACTTCGTTCTTGTGGTTTACCATCGCCGCGAGCGTAGTAGATTTGCCCGAGCCCGTCGGCCCTGTCACCAGTACCACGCCGCGCGGCTGGTCAGCAAGTTCCTTGAAAATTGGTGGTGCATTTAACTGCTCGAGCGACAAAATTTTGGATGGAATGGTCCGTAGCACAGCCGCCGCGCCGCGATTCTGCACAAAAGCATTGACGCGAAAGCGCGCCAGACCTGGAATCGCGAAGGAAAAGTCGGCCTCCAGATTCTCTTCATACGCCTTACGCTGACCATCGTTCATGATGTCGTAGATCATGCCGTGGACGTCTTTATGCTCCATCGGCGGCAGGTTGATTCGCTTGATATCGCCGTTCACACGCAGCATGGGTGGCAGTCCCGAGGACAGGTGCAGGTCGGAGGCTTTGTTCTTTACGACGAATGCGAGCAGTTCGGAGATGTCCATGGCTATAATCCTTCCGTTGGAATCGGAATTGTTCCGAGAACGCGGGATTGTTCCCGATCACGACCTGCACTTTTTTATAAGCGAGGCGCCACAAAGCCACTGCTTGGTGCCCCAGTGTAACGCCTCGTTGTTCATGAATTATGACCACAACACAGACCCCCATGCAAGCGCGCCTTGAGGCCGTTCGTGAACGAATCGCTAAAGCCTGCGATCGGGCCGGTAGCGCGCGCGATTCGGTGACCCTGGTGGCGGTGAGCAAGACATTTCCGGCGCAAGCGGTACGCGAAGCGCTTGGCGTCGGCCAATGCCACTTCGGTGAAAATTATGTGCAGGAAAGCCTTGAAAAGATTGCCGGCTTTGTAGGCATACGCGATCTGGTCTGGCATTTCATCGGCCCGATTCAGAGCAACAAGACTCGACCCATTGCGCAGAATTTTCAGTGGGTTCACACCATAGATCGCGATCGTGTGGCGCGGCGCCTGTCAGAGCAGCGTGAGCCGCATCTGCCGCCGCTTTGTGTGTGTATCGAGGTCAATATCAGCGGCGAAGCCAGTAAAAGCGGTGTTTCACCGGCGGATTTGATTAAATTGGCCGAAACCGTTGCCGCAATGCCACGACTGCAATTGCGCGGCTTGATGGCGATCCCTGAGCCATCCCCGGATGAGGCGCTCTCACGCCGGCGCTTCGCCCAATTGCGCGAGCTGCGCGATTCACTCAATGCGCGCGGGCACGCTATGGATACGCTTTCCATGGGCATGAGCGCGGACATGGATGCGGCCATCGCCGAAGGTGCTACGCTGGTGCGAATCGGCACGGCAATATTTGGAGAAAGAAAGTAAATGAACATCACCTTCATCGGAGGCGGAAATATGGCCCAGGCCATTGCCGGTGGCCTGATCAGGAAGGGTTTCGACGCGAAATCGATTTGCGCGGTCGAACCTCTTGCTGGGGCGCGCGAACGGCTTACGGCGCAATTGGGCGTGCGTGCGGTGTCAACCGTGGCCGAAGCCGCGCCGCTTGGAGACCTTGTGGTGATGGCGGTCAAGCCCCAGCAAATGCGGGAAGCCGCCGACTCGATCAAGACGCTTGTCGCAGGCTCACTGGTGCTCTCCATTGCTGCGGGAACCCGGCTTGCCGATTTGCAACGCTGGCTGGGCGGCCATGCGTTACTCGCCCGCTGCATGCCCAATACGCCGGCGCTGGTCGGTGAGGGCATAAGCGGCCTGTATTGCGCGAAGGAATCCTCGCCTGAACAGCGCCGCATGGCCATAGAAGTGCTTCAGGCGGTGGGACAGGTGATCGAAGTGGAAAGCGAAGCCCTGCTGGACTCTGTCACTGCGGTTTCGGGCAGCGGCCCAGCTTACGTGTTCCTGTTCATTGAGGCCTTGCAACGCGCCGCGAAAGAACTGGGGCTAAACCAGGAACAGGCGCGCGCCTTATCAATTCAAACATTTGCCGGTGCCGCTCGCCTGGCGGCCGAGTCCAGCGATGAGGTTGGCGTATTGCGCGAGCGCGTCACCTCGAAAGGTGGCACCACCGAGCGAGCGCTCGCCTCGATGCGCGATGACAAGGTGGTCGAGGCCATCGTTCGCGGCATTCACGCGGCCAATGCCCGCGCCGGGGAACTTGGCGACGAATTAGGCAAAGAATAAAGGCGCGAGGACCGAAATATGTTTCAACAAATCGGCAATCTGCTTATCGAATCCGTTTTTGGGTTCTTCATATTCCTGCTGCTGCTGCGCTTCTACATGCAGGCGTTTCGGGCGCCGTTTCGAAACCCCGCGGGCGAATTGGTGAACACGCTCACCAATTGGTTGGTGCGGCCCGTGCGCCGATTCATCCCAGGCCTGTACGGTCTCGATCTTTCAAGCCTGGTGCTTGCCTGGGCCCTGGACGTGGTGATGCTCTACCTATTGTCACTGTTGAGCGGAGCGCTTTCCTCAGCATCGTTCATACCGCGGTTGCTCCTGATCGCGGTGGTGGATGTGGCCCGATCATCGGTGCATCTGTTGATCGGCATCGTCATCATTCAGGCGATCCTTTCCTGGGTCGCCAGCCATAACCAGATTTCCGCGGTACTGGATGCGTTGACACGCCCTTTCTACAATTTTTTTCGGCGCTTCATTCCGCCAATCGGCAATATCGACCTGTCGCCTATATTTATTCTGCTCAGCGCCCAGGTCGTTGTCATCGTGCTCAACCAATTGACGCGAGTCGTGGCGACGGCTTTCTGAGCCGGGGTTCGAAAAGATTAGGCATCGTCATGGTCGAATCCGGCATATAGAGCGAGCGATATCGGTCCGATTTCTCATGTGTCTTTGGAGCAGAACTCCGTCCAGCGCTAACTGCCGTAAAATGCCGTCAAATCAATCATTTAGGGTTGAAATTGCATTGGTGAGAAGCCCAATAAGTATCAGAGCGGTCTAGTATCCGATTTGCGCAACGTCGCTTTATTTACATAGATTGCTTCAGCGTCAATCGCGACTCTATATATTGCTTATCGGAACCATCATGCACTTTACTCACATTGATAGCTTCAAACGCTTATTGCACGGCGCCTGCCTCGCCATAATCTTCGTGCTGCCCGTCTCAGGTTTCGCGGCAGAGGAAGAAATTTGGGTGATCGAAATGCGCCAGGGCGACACCCTTGCCGGAATCTCCAAGCGCTACCTTCTGAATCCCAATGATTGGATGAAGCTTCAGCAATTCAACAAGGTGCGCCTGGATCGCGCCATGCCTGTGGGCACGCGCGTCAATGTGCCCGCAGCATGGATGCGTATCTCCGATGTCGAGGCGCAAGTCATCGCGACGCGAGGTACCGTGCGCATCGAGCGCGGCGGCGCGGATTTTCCTGCGGTGGTGGGTGCGCCGGTCAAGGTAGGTGACCGTATCAGCGCGGCCGAAGGCAGTTCGGTTACGTTAAAGTTTCCGGATGACTCGACCTCAAGCCTGCACGCCAATACCAAGGCGCGCATTGACATGATGCGTGGCGTACCCGCAACCGATCTTATCGCGCAGCGCCTGCGTTTGGACGCGGGCCGAATCGAGAGCGCTGTCACCCCACGCAAGAATTCTTCCTCGCAATTCGAGATACAAACACCGGTGGCGACCATAGGCGTGCGCGGCACCAAGTTTCGCACCAGCGTGGATGACACCAGCCGCGGCGAGGTTCTCGAGGGACGCGTGGAAGCGGCGGGTACCGGCAGCGCTAAGCCGGTGCCAGTCGCCGCGGGTTTCGCCACTATCATCCCCGCAAACGGTATTCCTTCACAACCGATAGCGCTGTTGCCACCACCCGATCTGTCCAAAAACCCGACCGCGTATGAATTGAATAGACCGGTATTTGGTTTTGTCGCCATCCCCAATGCCGAGCAATACCGCGCGCTGGTCGCCCGCGACGGCACGTTCACCGATGTTGTCGCGGAAATTGTCAGTAAGACGCCAAGGGTTCGGACTTCAGTACTGCCTGACGGAAACTATTATTTGCGGATTCGTGGTATCGCTGGCAATCGCATGGAAGGTATGGAGGGCCAGTTTCCCTTCAGTGTAAAAGCAGGCTCGCCGCCGCCGCCCGAAGCTCTGCTGCCCGAGCATGACGACACCGTGCCAGGTGGAGGCGCCCTGATTATTTCCTGGGCGGCCGAGAAACTGGCGGCGAGCTACCGCTTTCAGGTGAACGATAAAGAGGATTTCACGCGCGTATTGCAAAGTGCAGAGCGCACCATCTCGCTTCGTTTTGCGCTCCCAAACCCCAAGCCGGGGCGTTATTACTGGCGCCTGGCCAGCAATCGCGCCGACGGCACAGCCGGGCCCTGGGGCCCGGTATTGCAGTTTGTCGTGGGCGCCTCGCAACCAACGCCCAATGTGGAATCGCCGGCCAAGACGGAATCGCCGCCGAAATAATGAGCACAGGGAAAAAGCACCGTGCGGAGCCAGCCTCAGCGCGGCGCGGCGAGGCTTCTCGCCAAACACATAGCCACCTCGCCGAGCAATTGTTCCTTCTTAACCGGTTTATTGAGAAATGCGTCGGCACCCAGTTTTTTCGCCTCGCTAAAGGTCTCATCGTCGGTGTGTGAAGTGAGCATGATGACAGGCTTGCGGCTACTCGCCGGATCGGACTTGAGGGCCTTCAATACTTCCAGCCCGCCCATATAGGGCATATCGATATCCAGGATGATCAGGTCGGGCGCTTGCGCGAGAATGCAGCGCAGGGCGATGGCCGCGTCGGCGGCGATTTCGATTTCCAACCCGTCGCGCCGCAGATGCATACGCAGCAGATCGGTCATGCTCTCATCGTCGTCTACGACAAGTATTTTTGCCATCGCTCCCTCTTTTTACGGCGCTTGGCCGCGCTATGTCGCCTGGCGCTCGAGCCGATAGCCGTGCTGGTACACCGACTCCAGGCGCCAGCCATTCGCGGGCACCAAACCGAGCCGCGTGCGCAGGCGGCTGACATGCGTGTCGATAGTGCGTGAATTGATCTTGGCGGTTTGACCCCATACCGCCTCGAAAATGTGGGCGCGCGATAGCAGACGATCGAGGTTGCGAAACAGAAATACGGCGAGATCGAAGTCCTTTTGGGTAAGTTCGATAACCGCGCCGCGCCGGGCGATGCTGCGGCTAACCGGATCGATTCGGAACTCTCCAAATTCGGCGATGTCATCCTCGCGCGCGACCGGGTGTGCTCGGCGCACCACCGAGTCCATACGCGCGAGCAGTTCGAGTTTTCTCAGCGGCTTCACCAGGTAATCGTCGGCGCCCGCCCGGAGTACCGAAACAATGTCTTCCTCCGCATCCCTCGCCGTAACAAACAGCACCGGGACGCGTTCCTTGAGATTGGCGCGGACCCACGCAAGCACCTCGGTGCCACTCTTGTCGGGAATCATCCAGTCGAGCAGAAAAACGTCGAAGGATTCGCGTGCCACCTCGCGCAGGAATTCCCCGCCGCGCTCAAAGGCATGCAAGCTGTGTCCGGCGCCTTCAAGCCAACCACGCAATAATGCAATCTGATCGCGGTCGTCCTCCAGCAGGGCTATTCTCATTCGCGATGCTCGTCCAAGCAGGGTACGGATGGATATTATCGCCCCGGATGGCGGTCGATGCGAGTCGGCGTTCGCCCGGCGTTCGCCCGCGCCCTTGCTCAAAAGGCGCCGCGCGAGTGGGTGCTTGTCATACGTGATTCGCCCGCTATGAGTAGACCACGGTGAGACGCGCCAGGTAGGCAGCCAACTCGTCGGCCAAAGCACGGATTCGATCCGCGTCGCCTGCGACCGCGGCAATCTCGATCAAATCGCCCAGGCGCGAGACATCCTCGAATCCATAGCCGCCACCGGTGCCTTTCATGTTGTGGCCCAGGCGCTTGGCGTCGGCGAACGCGTGGGTCGTTGCCTGATCGCGCAAAGAGGCGCAGTCCTTCGCGCGATTGGCCAGGTACTTGGGGACGATGGCCTGCATTTCCGAATCGAGCCGAATGACGACGGGGGATTGATCAGACATGCGCCGCGGTCTCCTCGGGTGGCGCCGGTTGCGCGGGCATAAGCGCAAGCAAGGGCAACAAGGCGTCGCGCAACTGCGTGCGCGTCACCGGCTTGGTCAGCACCTGGTTGCAACCGGCTGCGCGCGCCCGTTCCAGCAACTCGGGCGAGTCGTTCGCGGTCAGCCCGAGGATGCCGCCCCTATAGCCACCGGCGCGCATGGCATTGGCGGCACTGTAACCATCAAGAACGGGCATTTGCATATCCATGAGGATACAGGCATAGGGACGCGCGAGAATCGCCTCGACCGCCTCGTGGCCGTCAACCACCGCGGTCACGGTGAGACCCAAGGCGGCCAGGTGCATCTCGAACAAAGAACGCAGGTCCTCGTCGTCATCGGCCAACAGCACGCGGCCAGAGAGCTTCGCAGGTGTGATGGCTTCGGGTTCGGCGCGAACCGGCCCAACCCGCGGCAATTCCGCAAGGCTTGCGCGAATGCGTACCGAGAAACATGAACCCTGTCCCGGATTGGAACTCGCCTCGATTTCGCCGCCCATCAGATTGGCCAGACGTCGCGTGATCGCAAGGCCCAGGCCGGTGCCGGCACGCGATGAGGCGGCGCTGCCGTCCTGGCGAAATGGCTCGAAGATGCGAAGCAAGGTTGCCGCGTCCATTCCCGGGCCGGTATCTCGCACGTCAATCTTTAATTGCCCGGACTCCCACGAAAGATTCAATGCGACTTTCCCAACGGGGGTGTACTTGATGGCGTTGCTGATGAGATTGAGCAAAATCTGTTTTAAACGAAATGCATCGATCGCCAGCGCCGTGGGCAGGGATTCGGCGATCTCCAACTCCAGGCCCAAGGCCTTGTCGTGCGCCTGGGGTTGCAAGGTCGCGATGATGTCGTTGGCGAAAGCACGCATATCCTCGGGGCGCGTGTCGATCACCATTTGTCCCGCCTCCATCTTGGCCAAATCGAGGTTGTTGTTCACCAGGGCGAGCAAATGGTCGCAGGCGCGTGCGATCACGCTGGTGTTTTTGATGCGCGCCTCCGCGCCAATATTGTCCTGATTGATGCGATTAAAACCCTTGATAGAGGCAATTGGCGTGCGCAGCTCGTGTGTCATGTAATTGAGAAACTCGGTTTTCATGCGCGCCGCCTGAAGCGCGGCTCGCCGGGCCAGATCCAGACGCTGGCGTTCTTGATACAAGCGCGCCAGCCATTCAAACGACGTCATGAGAAGGGTAAGCGCGCCGGCGAGCAAGGCCATCAGCCAGGCCGACTCGATACCCGCCAATCCCAAAACCGCGCCGCTAGCCGCCGCCAACAACGCAAGCACCGAAGCACCGGCGGCGAACTGGCGCGGTTGCACGCTGGCAAGGCGCACACGCAACACCACCGCGGGCAGGATGAAAAGCGTGAACAACAAAACATCAAGCAGCCTGCCGCCGGGACGCATGATCGCCCCTTGCGTGAGCGCGGCATGCGCGTAGGCATTGAGATTCAGACCGGCCATGCGCCCCAGCGGGGTTTGGGCGAAGTCCCCCAAAACCGCGCTTGAACTGCCTACAAAAACAACTTTGCCGCTGACCGCGTCGTGCACGCTTTCATAACCCGGCGCGCCCGCCGCTGCAAGCGCCAATTTATAAAAAGGCTGTATTGCCAGTTGCCGGGTATTGGAAGGAAATCGGATGGCGACCTCGCCTTTGTCATTGACCGGCCAGCCCCGCTCGCCTAAGCGAACCAAGCCGGGTTCGCCGCTGAGGACCGCGTCAGGCTCGACGGCCAACAGACCCGCGAAGGTCAGCGCGGCCATGCGCGATTGATAGGCGCGATGCACCAGCGCGATTCTGCGCAACACACCGTCTTCGTCGGGTTGCACACTGATCACGCCCACGCGCGCGCCGGTACGCGTGAAGCTATCCAAGGGAAGGGTAATGTCGCTCCATGCACGACTCGGAATCGAATCGGCGTTGCGCAGCGAAACGCTTTCAAGCTGAGCCCGAAAGACCGCCGAACGCTCGAACGGAAATGGCAGCGCGGCGCCGGCGATCACCACCCGATTGGACAGTTCGCGTGCGAAATCCGCGTCTCCACCGCGCGGCTCCGAGAACAGAATATCGAACACCACGGCGCGCGCACCATGGGAAAGCAGATAGCGCGTCACCAGCGCATAAATGTCGCGCTCGTAGGGCCAGGGCCCGAGCTGGGGTTGCAATCGAGTCATCGACTCCTCGTCGACATCGATTACCGCAACACCCGACAAATCCACCGGCTGCCCCAGCCATTGTTGGGTGACGTCATGCGCCCAATAAGAAACCCGCTGGTAGAGCGCGGTCTGCGCGAGAAACCAGGCAAGGCCCAGGCCGATCAAGGGCAGCAGCACAAGCGGAAGCCAGCGCGAATTTAACAAGGCAATGAGCTTACGGCCCTGTATGCGCGGAATATTAGATCGCTCTGACACGTATTAGACTTCAAATACCACGCGCCCCGAAACCAAGGTATGGCGTACCCGCCCTGGTAACTCATAGCCAATGTAAGGCGTGTTCTTGCCCTGGCTGCGCAGGTGCAGAGGTGTTATTCGGACATGCGTATTCGGGTCGAAAACGCAGACATCGGCGATCGCGCCCACGCCGAGCTGTCCGGCATCCAGTCCCAGGATTGCCGCAGGGCCTGAGCTGATGCGCTTGATCGCCACGTTTAATGGCAGTTTCATTTCGTCTGCCCATTTTATTGCCAGCGACAGAAGCAGCTCCAGTCCCGTGGCGCCGGCCTCGGATTCGCCGAACGGCAGTTGTTTGGCATCCTCATCGACCGGCGTGTGATCGGAACAAATCGCGTCGATGGTGCCATCGGCCAAACCCTGGCGCAACGCCTCGCGGTCGCGCTGCGCTCGAAAAGGGGGGGTGACGTGGCAATGCGAATCGAAAAATCCGATATCGGTATCTGACAGATGCACGTGGTGGGCGGAGACGTCGCAGGTGACCGGCAACCCTTCCGCCTTGGCGCGACGCAGCATCTCCACCCCTCCTGCGGTAGATAGGCGGCACAGGTGTACGCGCGCGCCGGTCTCGCGCACCAAGGCGAGGATGGTGCCAAGCGCGATGGTTTCAGCGAAAGCCGGAATGGCGGGAAGCCCCAGTCGCGTGGCGACTTCGCCGTCGTGGGCGACACCGTCCCGGGCAAGATAGCCGTCCTGCGGGCGCAGCCATACCTGGTAGGAATAGGTGGTCGCGTATTGCATCGCGCGCCACAACATTTGGGTGTCCGGGATCGGCGTATCGGCATGAGAAAAAGCGATGCATCCCGAGTCGACGAGCTCGGCCATTTCAGTGAGGCGCTCGCCTTTGAGGCCCGCGGTAAGCGCGCCCAAGGGATAAACGTGCGCGAGATTCAAGCTCTCGGCGCGTCGTTTTAGCATTTCCACCAGGCCCGGCTCATCCAACGGCGGGTCAGTATCCGGAGGACACACCAAGCTGGTAACCCCTCCCGCCACTGCGGCATGCAGTTCGGATTCCAGCGTGGCCTTGTATTCGAATCCGGGTTCGCGCAAGCGCGCCGATAGATCCACCAAACCGGGGCAAACCACCATGCCTTTCGCGTCAATAGTTTGTTCGGCGCGAAAATCAGGGGGCGCCGTGCCAAGCGCGACGACTTTCCCTTCGGAAATAAAAATGTCGGTGTCCGCGTCAATATTGTTGCGTGGGTCGATAAGGTGGCCGTTTTTGATGGTGATATTCATGTCACGCCGCCCCGGCCTTTCCCTGCCCCGCGAGCATCGCCATCACTGCCATGCGAACCGCGATCCCGAAAGTCACCTGCTGCAGGATCACCGATTGCGGGCCGTCGGCCACCGCGGAGTCGATCTCGACGCCGCGATTCATCGGCCCCGGGTGCATGACGATGGCGTCTTTTTTCGCCAGAGCAAGCCGCTCCGGCGTCAAGCCATAGGATTTGAAGTATTCCTGCGCAGAGGGCAGTAGCGCGCCTTGCATGCGTTCGTTTTGCAGGCGCAAGGTCATGATGACGTCGCAATCTTTAATTCCCGCTGCCATGTCGGTATAGGTGCGAACCCCCAGGCGTTCCAGTTCCGTGGGTAACAAGGTTCGCGGCCCCACGGCGCGCACATCGGGCGTTCCCAAGGTGGTCAAGGCATGAATGGCCGAGCGCGCCACGCGTGAATGCAGCACATCGCCCACCAGCGCGACCGAGAGTTTCGAGAAGTCTTTTTTGTGGTGGCGGATGGTGTAGGCGTCCAGCAGCCCCTGGGTGGGATGGGCGTGGCGCCCGTCACCGGCATTGATGACATGCTGGCGCGTGAGGTGACGCGCGATCAGATGCGGCGCACCCGATTGCGAATGACGCACCACGAACATGTCGGCGTGCATCGCGGCGAGGTTGTCAATCGTATCCAGCAGGGATTCGCCCTTGGACTGCGAGGAGGCCTGGATACTCAAGTTGATGACATCGGCCGAGAGGCGTTTTGCAGCAATTTCGAAGGTGGTGCGGGTGCGCGTGGAGGGTTCGAAGAAAAGATTGAACACGCTCTTGCCGCGAAGCAAGGGCACCTTCTTGACTTCACGACCGCTCAAGCTCACGAAGGAGCGTGCCATGTCCAGGACGTTGATCAGGATTTCCCGCGGAAGTCCTTCGATGGTCAGAAGATGGCGCAGACCACCTCGGTCATTGAGTTGCGGATTATTCATTTCCCACCCATGCTTGTGACATGCTTATTCATCCGCGCCTCGTTGACGATGCTTGGCCGAAAGCCGCAGCGAAAGCTCACTTTGGGAATTGCGCTCAAGCATCAGGATAGAACCTTTGGGTACTTCCAGCTTGCATGCGCAATAACGTGGCTCAATGGGAAGTTCGCGCCCGCCACGATCAACCAGCGCCGCCAGATCGATGCGCGCCGGGCGACCGTAATCGAATAACTCGTTCATCGCCGCGCGCACCGTGCGCCCGGTGAATAAAACATCGTCAACCAGCAGGATGTCACGTCCTTCGACTTCGAACGGAATTTGCGAAGGGCTGACCTGGGGTTTGATGCCTTTTTCGCCCACATCGTCGCGGTAGAACGAAACATCCAGAATCCCCAAGGGCACACGCAGGCCAAGCGCGGCGTGCAGGCGCTCGGCAAGCCAGGCGCCGCCAGTGACGATACCGACGATACCGGTTGAATGCGAGACGCGCGGTTTTAACTGACCCAGCAAGTCCTGGAACAGCGATTCCGCGTCAGGCAAAGGTGCACTGTAGTCAGGCTGCTGCGCGTTCATTGAGAAACCCTTGAAGAATGATTTGCGCGGCCAAGGCATGACTATTGTGCTTCCCCGCGCGTCCGCCGCGACCGAGCTCCCCCAGCAACTCTTGCGCGCTTGCCGATGATAAACGTTCATCGACCATGTCCACCGGCAGCGTAAAACGACCTTCGAGCTGCTTGGCGAAACGCCGTGAACGGCGCGTCATTTCGGTCTCCTCGCCATCAAGTGAGAGCGGCAGGCCAAGCACCAGTCGCGTTGGATGCCATTCATCGATCAAACCCTGAATACGCGAGAAGCGCGTTGCGTTGTCTTCGGCGTCTATCGTATCGAGTGGGTGTGCGATGCGTGTTTCGGTGTCGCCGACAGCAATGCCTATGAAGCGCGTGCCGAAATCGAACGCGAGCAGCGTATGCGCTCGCCGATCGGCGCTCCCCGTGACGCCACTACGCTCGCTCGCGATTCCGATTGCGGCCTCGATTGCCTTGCTGCTTGTTTTTTCGTCTGTTCTTTCGTCTGTCTTCTCGTCTATATCGCGGTTCATGCATGCCCCGCCGTGTTCGACAGGCGTGCGTAATCCACGCCCAACAGCGCCATTGCAGCGGGTAAGCGTTGCTTGGCAGGCATCCCGAAAAGAATATCGTCTTGCGCGGCCACCGTCAGCCAGGCGTTCTGCAGAATTTCCTGTTCCAATTGCCCTGCACCCCACCCGGAATAGCCCATGGTGATCAGCAGTTCTTCCGGGCCTTCGCCCTTGCCCACTGATTCAAGAATATCCATGGAGGTGGTCAGCGCGACGCCATTTGCCACCGGCAGGGTGGATTTCCATTCACCGACAGGATGGTGCAAAACGAAGCCTCTATCGGTCTGCACTGGGCCACCGTTAAATACCAGGGTGCGTCCCAGCGTGCGCGATCTCAGCGCCAGATTCAGGCTTTTGAACAATAGGGAAACCGTCATATCACTCGGCCGGTTCACCACTAAACCCAGCGCGCCATTGTCATTGTGCTCGCAGATATAGGTGAGAGAACGGGAGAAATTCGGATCCACCATGCCGGGCATGGCGATCAGAAAGTGATGAGTGAGATTGACCGAGGATGTGGTCATCGTTGCTATTGTACTTTGGCCGCCGCTTGCGGACAATTTTGAAAATGTTCAATGTGGAAACGTTCAAATAGCCAAGTCCCTGCTCAGGCGACTCGGATTTGGAGCGCGCAGAGGTTCTCAATGAAAAACGGCCCTCGCGGGCCGTTTTTATTTCAACTTTAAATCCCGAAATCGGAGCTGGATCAGCCCGCCTTGAGATTCGCCGCTGCTTGCTTGCCACGCTCGGTGACGATATCGAAGCTGACGCGCTGGCCTTCGGCCAGGCTGCCCATGCCCGATTTCTCGACGGCGCTGATATGAACGAATACGTCCTTGGAACTGCCTTCTGGCTGAATGAAACCAAAACCCTTGGTGGGGTTGAACCACTTTACTGTACCGATAGTCATAGAAAACTCCAAAAAATAGGCGACTGCCACGTCAAAGACGGACGATGCCCGATCCGCGCGCAACTCGGGCGCGGGGCGAACAACCTTAGCGTGGTGGATGACTCGGAAGCGATCGCCCGGGACCGGGCGGGTAACTGAAGGCAGGCCAGAACGTAGATTGCCGCGCAATTATGCACGCAAGTGATTGGAAAGGCAAGGTTTATTGATGACAGGTTTATAGGCGTCAGTGTGGGCCGGCGATAGTTTCTCGATGGTCACGTCTCCCGCCGCGTTTTTGAAACGCATGCCCGGCATGCGTCCTGCATTTTTCTGATCGGGCGCGCCCAGCATCGCGATGCCATACCAGAGCGGGAAAAATCCAGCCCCCGGACCGTCAGCGCCCAGATACTCCCATTGCCAGGCACGGAAAATGATCCATGCGCCGAATACGGCAAGTGCAATGCCGGATCAGAAATCGGCGCATCTGAAAACCCTATTCAAGGATTCTCCCAAGAAAAGGATGAATCGCAACATGAAAATGACTTGCCGTGGCAATCATTCCAGATTATTGATATTCCAAAATAGGAATTCATTTAATCTTAGAGTCCTCGTCATATCGACAATATATCAACCAATAGATTGACATTGTTGCCTCTTTAGTAGCCTAAGGTTTCGCCCACCATCACCACGCAAATCCGCCCCGCAATCTTCTCGTGTTCTATGATCAATACCTTGCCACATTGCCGCAGCGGCCCACGACAGGCCTGGTTATCGCACTTGCCGGTGAGCGCGCAGGGGGTGTTGACGCCCAGATGCCGGCATTCGTCGCGGGCGGCGACATTTCTCATGCGTTCGAAGGCTGCGTTCATGTCGGGGACGATCTTGTTGACGCCGGTCACTAGAATCAGCTTGCCGGCGCCATAGGCATAGGCGGCTAGCCGGTTGCCGGCGCCGTCGCTATTGAGAATCTCCCCCGATAACGTGATCGCATTGATTCCGCCGACCACCACATCGGCGATGGCAGCGCGGCGGCGCGCGCTCACACGCAGTACCGGATCGTTTTCAGCTGCCACTTGCGGACGCAGGAACTTGTAGGGGCCAGTCTTTAATGCGTCAAATAAGCCAATCTGCACGAGCGTCTCGGAGCCGCCGTTCATCACCGTGGCGTTTTCTGGAATTCGCGACAAAACCAGATCGCGTGCCGCGATTCCGGTTTCGCAGTAAAAAAGCTCGATATTGCGTCGCGCCAGTTCGCGCTTGAGCGTAGCGATGGGGGTCGGCAAAGCGGCTGCTTGTTGGTTCAAGCGCCCGCTCTTGATGTCGTCTCGGTCAATCGATTCAATTTCGGTCATTTGATTCAATCCCCAGTCTGCACGGCGCGCCCGCCGAGAAACAGGTTGGAGAAATGCTTGTCCCACTTGCTGCCCTCATCCAGGGCGAGGGTCGGGGAGATGATTTCGTATTTGAACTTGTTGAGTGGGCTGTCAACGAGCTTGTTAGTCGGCACCCGGTTAAGCGTTTTGTAGACTTCCTGGCCTTCCTTCGAGAGCAGGAATTCAGTGAATAGCAGCGCCGCGTGCGGGCGCGGTGCGAACTTCGCCACGCCTACTGCCGAGCCTTGACCAAACGCCGGTTGCAGCGGTTTCCAGTCCACTGGCGCACCGTCGCGTTTCAGGGTTTCGATATTGTTGTTGTAGGCGGTGAGAAACAAGGGAATTTCACCCGAGGCGGTCAGATTTGCGAGCAGGATATGGCTGTTTCGCACCTGCGGTTTGAGGCCAAGCAGCTTTTTAAAGTAGCCGATTCCTTGCTCCTCGCCCATCGCCTTGACCAGTGCCGCGAACCACAACACATCGGTGCCTTCGATGGTGATGCGCCCCTGCCAGCGGGGATTGAGCAGGTCGGCATAGGTCTCAGGCAGTTCTTCGCGCTTTACCAACTTGGTATTCCAGGCCATCACGATGAAGGTGAAACGGTCGGCGACGTACTGGCGATGGCCGCGCGGGAAGGCTTCAGGAACAATGTCGCGCAATACCGGCGACTCAAAATCTTCCAGGAGCTTCTCCCTGTAGAGCGCCTCCATGCGGTGCCAACTGGTTTCGAACACGTCCGCCTCGAAACGCTTGGCGCGCGCCTCATTGACGCCGCGATTCACCACGCCCTCGGCGGAGCTGCGCCAATGATTGAGCTTGACGCCGTATTTTTTCTCGAAGGCCGCTCCCATTACCTTGGCGTCGTTCACCGTCATGGTGCTGTAGAGCAATAGCTCGCGTTCTTTCCTGGCACCTTCAATGAGGCGTTGCTCGCGATCCGCGCCCTGATAGGTGTAGATCGCGCGATTGGGTGAGGGCGCTTGCGCATGCGCGAAACTGGCAATGAAATAGACGACTAGCAGGCTGGACAACTTCATGAACGTAACCTTTTATGGGTGTAAATTAGCGGCGTTTTATATCAGTGGCGCTTTATAGTGGGGCCGGTAATTTCATGCCGTTTTTCATGTCGTTTTTCATGTGTTTGCAACGGAGGTAAGACGAATGTCGGAAACCGAGAATCCTATCCGCATCAACAAGATCGGACACGTCGGTCTGTACTGCCGCGATCTGCCCAAGATGGTCGATTTCTACACGCGCATTCTCGGCTTCAAGCTGTCTGACGTCAACGAAAGAGGGATGAACTTTTTGCGTTTCGGCGATGATCACCATAGTCTGGTGCTCGCGGCAATGTCGGAGGAAGAAAAGAAAAAAGGCTTGGGCGGAATCTTGCTGCAACAAATTGCCTTGGAGGTCGACAGCTTGGAGACACTCAAGCAAATTCGAAAATACCTTCTCGCCCAGGGAACGAACGTGCGTAGCGTCGTCAAGCATGAAGGCCCGGGCAGTGATTACACCTTCGATTTCGACGATCCCGAGGGGAACCGACTTCAGTTCTTCTCCGATATGGACAAAATAGGTTGGGACGGAAAGTCGCGGCCCAAGGAAGAGTGGAATCGTTTCGACGTCGAGGACTGAGCGGATGAATTGCGTCGCTTCGATGTCGATCCGCTGGGCCTGGTGGAATAAGGCATGCTCGAAGACGGCAAGGTTTTCGACCTAAGTAAGTATCAGCGCTGTCTAGGAAGTATCAGAGCTGTCTAGGAAGTATCAGAGCGGTCTAGGAATTATCAGAGCGGTCTAATTCGAGGAAACGTAAAAGATCCGCAAAGCTGCGGGCATCAAGCCGCAATAACAACGAGGCGGGGCGTCTCGATGGGGTGTCTCTGAGATGAGAATTCGGCATACATCTGCGGCGAACCTGGCGCAGCTTTGAGCACGCCGCGCGCACTGGTGATTGGCGGCTCGGTCGGTGGATTGTTCGCCGCGCATCTGCTGCGTTCGATCGGCTGGGAAGTCAGCGTGTTCGAGCGCGCGGCGCAAGATCTTGCTGGTCGCGGCGCCGGAATCGGCACACGACCCGAACTGTTTGCGGTACTGCGGCGCATCGGCATCAAGCTCGACGAGTCCCTGGGCATCGTGCGTGTGCGCTCGAGAAAATACCTTGGCCCCGGCGGTGAGTGCGTGCACGAACTGCCGCTGCCTTCGATAAACAGTGCCTGGGATCGTATTTACAGACCATTGCGCGACGCGATGCCTGCCGGAACCCTTCATTCCGGGCTCGCTCTGGAAAGGGTGACGCGCAATGACACCAAGGTGGAGGCGGTGTTCTCCGACGGATCGGCGGAACAGGGCGATCTGCTGATCGGCGCCGATGGCCTGCATTCCACCGTCCGCAATGAATGCCTGCCGGAGGCGCAACCCAAATATGTTGGCTACGTTGCCTGGCGCGGCGTGCTGGATGAATCCGCCATGCCTTCTGCTGTGCATGCGGATTTATTTCATCATATGAGCTTCACCGTGGTTGGGAATGAACTGCTCCTGTGCATGCCCATGCCCGGGCGTGATGACGATGTTCGCGAAGGCCGGCGGCGTTTTCACTTCATCTGGTTTCGCCCTGTGAAGTACGACGCTAGCCTGCGCGACAGCGAATTGCACCAACTGTGCACCGATGCCAGCGGTATTTGCCATGGCGCCTCCATACCCCCGCCGCTGATTCGCTTTGAGGTGATTGCGGCGCTGCGCGCCAAGGCGCGCGCCATTCTTCCTCCACAAATGGCGGCCCTGGTGGAACTCGCGCCACAGCCGCTGCTGCAGCCGATCTACGATCTCATATCGCCGCGCGTCTCAATAGGCCGCGTTGCCCTGATCGGCGACGCGGCATTCGTTGCGCGCCCGCATGTGGCCACCGGCATCACCAAGGCGGCGCTCGATGCCCAGTGCCTGGTGGATTCGCTGTTGGA
>CAMDFL010000050.1 GCA_945897475.1 Bordetella parapertussis | reverse complement strand
GCTTTTGCAACGCTATATTTTGGCGGGAAAGGTGGCCTCAATGATGTCTGTTTGGTTTCGGCTTCGACGGCTTAGGAGAACGAGATGATCTGGCTGATTCTGGGAGCGGCGGTCGCAGCAACGATGCTGGCCACCATTCGCGCCACTGGCCCGGCTTGGGCGATTGTTGCGGGTGGATTCATCATCGCGCTGCTGTCAATGCAGACAACCCCGGAGGACCTGGCAACGCCGCTGCTGGCCATGTACATCATCATCGCCAGCGTACTCAACTTCTCCGCGTTACGACGCAAACTCCTTAGCGACACATTGCTCACCTTGTATCGCGGCATCCTGCCAGCGATGTCGCAAACCGAACGTGAGGCCATTGACGCCGGCACCGTCTGGTGGGACGGCGAATTGTTCTCCGGACGCCCCAATTGGAACAAATTACTCGCGTATCCCAAGCCTTCGCTCACCACCGAGGAGCAGGCGTTTCTGGCCTATGAGTGCGAAGCCCTGTGCGCAATGACCAACGACTGGGAGACCACCCATATTCACCAGGATTTGTCGCCAGAAGCCTGGCAATTCATCAAGGACAAAGGCTTTCTGGGAATGATTATCCCCAAGCAATACGGCGGCAAGGGCTTTTCGGCTTTCATGCATTCCCAGGTAATCGTAAAGCTCTCGACGCGTTGCAGCGCAGCGGCGGTGTCGGTGATGGTGCCCAATTCGCTCGGGCCAGCAGAATTGCTACTGCACTATGGCACCGAGTCGCAGAAAAATTACTATCTGCCAAGACTGGCCGGTGGCCTTGAGATTCCCTGCTTTGGCCTGACCAACCCGAATGCCGGATCGGATGCGGCGGCGATTCCCGATGTCGGCATTATTTGCAAAGGCCAATGGCAGGGCGTCGAAGTGCTTGGCATGCGCGTCACTTGGGAAAAGCGCTACATCACCCTCGGTCCGATTTCGACTTTGCTGGGTCTGGCAGTACGCCTGCACGACCCGGATCGACTGCTCGGCGACCAGCAAGACCTGGGAATCACCTGCCTGCTGGTGCCAACCGACACCGCCGGGGTCAACATCGGCCGGCGCCATATGCCCCTGAACGCCGTGTTCCAGAATGGGCCCAACTGGGGCCGTGACGTGTTCATGCCGCTCGAATGGATCATCGGCGGCAAAGAAATGGCGGGACAAGGCTGGCGCATGTTGATGGAGTGCCTGGCTGCCGGACGATCGATATCCTTGCCTTCCTCGGCGGTAGGATGCGTCAAACTCGCGGCCCGCACCACCGGCGCTTATTCGCGGGTGCGCAGGCAGTTCAACACCGCCATCGGAAAATTCGAAGGCGTTGAGGAGGCCCTGGCGCGAATTGGCGGCAACCTGTATTTGATGGATGCCGCGCGCACCATGACCGCGGGCGCTGTGGATCAGGGCGAAAAGCCCTCAGTTATATCGGCGGTAGCGAAGTATCACCTCACCGAACGCGGCCGCGCGGCGGTCAACGACGCCATGGATATTCTAGGCGGCAAGGGCATATGCCTGGGCCCCTCGAATTTCATGGGCCGCGCCTACCAGCAACTGCCGATCGCCATCACCGTCGAGGGCGCGAATATTCTGACTCGCTCATTGATCATATTCGGCCAGGGCGCCATACGCTCGCATCCTTTCGTGCTCCTCGAAATGGACGCCGCCAAAGAAACCCATGCCGCAAAGGCATCGACCTTGTTCGACCAAGCGCTTTGGGCGCATGTGCGCTTCGCCCTCGCCAATGCAGCAGGTACATTGGTGATGGCGCTCACCGGATCGATGTTCGCCGCCACACCAGATAAATGCGCGCCAGAGGCACGCCGCTATTACCAGCACCTGACCCGCTTTTCGGCGGCGTTCGCATTTCTCGCCGATGTTTCGATGCTGGTTCTCGGTGGGGCCTTGAAGCGACGAGAGAAACTCTCGGCGCGCCTGGGGGACATACTCTCGCTTTTGTACCTGGGCTCCTGCACCCTGAAACGCTACCAGGACGAAGGCTGCAAGCGCGATGACCTGCCGCTATTGCAATGGGTCATGCAGGATACGCTGGCGCGAATCCAGGCTGCGATCGACGGCCTCCTCGACAACTATCCCAATGGTTTGATCGGCATGGGGCTGCGCTTGGCGATCTTTCCTCTGGGACAAAGGTTTTCGGCGCCCTCGGATGATCTCGGCCATGTCGTCGCGCGCCTCCTGATCGCCCCTTCGGCGACGCGTGACCGCCTGACTGCCGGTATGCATTTACCCAAATCCGAATCCGAGGTGGTCGGTGCACTCGAAGCCGCGCTGGATATTGCGTTGGAAGCCGAAGCGGTGGAGGCAAAACTTCGTGCGGCGGTAAAAAACAACAGGCTCAATGCAGCAACTCCCGAACAATTGGCCGACGATGCACTCGCCGCGGAATTAATCGATTCCGCGGAACATGGCTTGCTTGCGCGATTCAAGGTATTGCGGGACCGGGTGATCGCGGTGGACCATTTCCCGCAGGACTTTGGCCGCGCTGAGCTTGCGGCACAAATTGGCGCATTACAACCCGGTGCCTAACAAAGTCGAATTGCTACGGCTCGTGACAAGCCATTATCCGCACGGCGACGTAGCATTCCGAGAACGAAACATCCGGCACAGGCACACTAGGACCGCAAGCTTTTAGTCACTGACGAGCTGATATGACAAATCTGGCAAAGAAGCAGGGTTTGAATACCCCCCTCCAATTTGGAGCGTTGCGCTTTTGCAACGCTACAAATTGGAGGGAAAGGTGGTCTCAATGACATCCTGCTTGGTTCCGGCGCCGCCGGCTTAGGAGCTATGGACATGAATCAGGATATTTTCATCGTCGATGGCGCGCGTACACCGTTTCTGAAATCGCGCAACCGGCCCGGTCCTTTTTCGGCGAGCGATCTTGCCACCGCCGCGGGTAAAACGCTCCTGGCGCGCCAGCCTTTTGCGCCCTCGGAACTCGACGAGGTGATCCTGGGCTGCGCCTCACCCTCGGTGGATGAAGCCAATATCGGCCGGGTGGCGGCTCTGCGCATGGGCTGTGGATACAAGGTGCCCGGCTGGACGGTGATGCGCAACTGCGCCTCAGGCATGCAATCGATTGATTCGGCCATTGCCAATATGCGCAGCGGACGCGGCAATCTGATCCTCGCGGGCGGAGTCGACACCTTGTCGCGCGCGCCGCTGTTGTACTCGGATCAGATGGTCATGTGGTTCTCCCAATTCGCCGCGGCGAAAACCACAGGACAGAAGGCAGCACTTTTCCTGAAACTAAGCCCCGCCCAATTGCTGACACCGGTAATCGGCATCATGCGCGGATTGACGGATCCGATCAGCGGCCTGTTGATGGGGCAGACAGCGGAAAACCTGGCGCACCGCTTCGGCATCAGCCGTGCGCAGATGGACAGCTTTTCGGCACGCAGCCACGCACGCGTGATCCGCGCTCAAGACTGTGGAATCTTCCACAGCGCCAATGAAGGGCTTTCACCAGACAGTCTTTCAGCCGACCGACTTTCCTCTGAAATTGAGCCACTGTTCGATGCCAAAGGCACTTTGTATAAAGATGACGACGGTGTACGCAAAGACTCAACGGCTGCGAATCTTGCCAAACTGCGCCCATTCTTCGACCGGAAATATGGCAATGTCACCGCGGGCAATTCCTCGCAGATCACCGATGGCGGCGCCTGGGTGCTACTCGCAACAGAGGAGGCGATCAAACGCCACGGATTGAAACCACTGGCGCGAATCGTCGATTCGCAATGGGCCGGTCTTGACCCGGCGCAGATGGGACTGGGACCGGTGCATGCGGTAACGCCCATTCTCAAACGCCATGGCCTGGGATTAAACGACCTGGACGCCTGGGAAATCAACGAAGCATTTGCGGCGCAAGTGCTGGCATGCATTGAAGCCTGGAAGAGCGTGGACTATTGCAAATCAGAACTTGGGCTCGATTCCTCGATGGGCGCCTTGGATGAAGAAAAGCTCAACGTGGACGGCGGCGCTATCGCACTGGGCCATCCGGTGGGCGCCTCGGGAACACGCATCGTGCTGCACCTGTTGCATGTATTGAAGCGAACCGGCGGCCGTCGCGGCATCGCCTCGATTTGCATCGGCGGCGGCCTGGGCGGAGCGATGTTGATCGAGAACGTCTCATAAGGCGCAATCCACATGAGCACCTACAAACACTGGAGACTCGACTTCGACGCGCAAAGCCTGCTTTGGGTAACTCTGGACAAAGCCGGCGCCAGCACCAACACGCTATCCGGCGAGGTGCTGGAGGAATTCGACAAAGTTCTCGACCAGGCCTTATCCATGAGTCCCAAGGGCATGGTGATCCGATCCGGCAAATCATCAGGATTCATTGCCGGCGCCGACATCGAGGAATTTCTCGATATCAAAAACGGTGCGGATGCCCTACGCATGGTGAAACGCGGCTGGGACCCCTTCAACAAACTGGAACGCCTGCCGTTTCCCAGCGTTGCCCTGATTGAGGGTTTCTGCATGGGCGGCGGGCTGGAACTGGCGCTTGCCTGCCGCTACCGAGTGGCCGTGGATGACCCGCGCACGCGCATGGCCTTGCCCGAAGTGATGCTGGGCATCTGGCCATTGATGGGCGGGGTGATGCGCCTGCCGCGCATCGTCGCACCGCCTGAAGCGCTTGACATGATGTTGAGCGGCCGCTCCGTGGACGCACGCCGTGCGCGCCGCATGGGACTGGTGGATGCCGCGGTACCGGTGCGCATAAGCGAAAATGCCGCGCGCATGACCGCGCTCGATCCACCGCCGCGCCGCAAGCTGCCGTTTATGTCCAAACTCATGACGGTCGGCTTAATCCGACCCTTGATCGCCTCCATGGCGAGAAAACAGGTCGCCAAACGCGTGAGAAGCGAGCACTACCCCGCGCCCTACGCCATTTTGGATGCCTGGTCGAAGTACGACGGCAATCCGTTTCGCATTCCCGAGGGCGATCCGGCCGCCCTCGGCACGCTGCTCGATCTGCCCACGGCGAGGAATCTGATTCGCATATTCTTTCTTCAGGAGCGAATGAAAGGTTTGGGGAAGGAAACAACGTTCAACGCGCGCCATGTGCATGTCATCGGCGCGGGCGTAATGGGCGGCGATATAGCCGCGGTATGCGCGATGCGCGGCCTCACCGTCACCTTGCAGGACCAGAGTGCCGAGCGCCTCGCCCCGGCCATGGGCCGCGCGCAGGAGTTATTCAAGCGGCGCCTGCGCGATCGTGACCGCATTCGCGATGCCACTGATCGCCTTATTGCCGACACCACCGGTTGCGGCGCACGCCAGGCCGACGTGGTGATCGAGGCAATCTTCGAGAACCTGGATGCCAAGCGCGAGTTGTTCGCGAAGTTAGAGAGAATGATCAAACCCGGCGCGATCCTCGCCAGCAACACCTCCAGCCTTCGGCTCTCGGACATCAGTGCAGAATTTGCCAATCCGTCGCGACTGGTCGGCATCCACTTTTTCAATCCAGTGCCGCAAATGCAATTGGTGGAAATTGTCTCCGGCAGCAGCACCGATCCTGAGATCGCAAAGAGCGCCGCCGCTTTTGTGCGCTCCATCGACAAGTTGCCCTTGCCGGTAAAAGATTCTCCGGGATTTCTCGTCAATCGGGTCCTGGGTCCTTACCTCCAGCAGGCCTTGCGCATGGTGGACGAAGGCGTGGCGCCGCAGACCATGGACGCGGCGATGGAGCGATTCGGCATGCCCATGGGCCCGATCGAACTCGCCGACGTAGTGGGTCTGGATATTTGCATCGCAGTAGGCCGCGAACTCTCTGGCGAAACTTCAGTGCCGAAACGACTCGATGACCTGGTCAAGGCGAGAAATCTGGGCAAGAAAACCGGCAGCGGCTTTTATGTCTGGAAAGACGGCAAGCCGCAAAAGGCACAGGCCGGCGGGGTAGACGATGCGCTGATCGAGCGTTTGATTCGACCTTATCTTGCCGAGGCGCAGAAGGCAGTCGCCGAGGGCATCGTCGCCGATGCCGACTTGGCCGACGCCGGCCTCATATTTGGCACCGGCTTCGCCCCATTTCGCGGTGGGCCAATGCAATACCTAAAGGACACGAAATGACTAGCCTGCCCTCGAGTCACATACAAGCCAAGTGTTGGCAATTCCGGCAAAGAACCAGAGCCTGTATGCATCCCGCGATCCACAGATTTTCAAAACGCCGGCTTGGTCTGAAAGTGCTTGTTGCGATCCATCGACTGGACCTTGAACTCCTTCAACTCGGCGCCCTGCAATAAACGCAAGGGAATCTCTGTTCCTGCGGCGCCCATGGACCAAATCCGGTTGTAGAACTCCTCGTGGCTGCTCACGCCATCGCGACCCACGCCGACCAGGATATCGCCGCGGCGAATGCCAGCTTTCTCCGCCGGACCGTCGCGGGTGACATTGGTGACGAACAAATGGCCCTGCAACTCCTCTGTGCCAAGACCCAACCAGGGCCGCGCCGGCTCCGCGCGCCGGCCATTGGCGATCAAATCCTTGAGTATGGGTTTCAATACATCCACCGGAACGAACATATTGCCAGGAATCTGTTGCGTGGCATCCACCGCACGCAACAGCAGGGAACCGATACCGACCAGCTTACCCTCACGATTCACCAGCGCCGCCCCCGCCCACTGCATGGTCGGCGGCGAAATAAACAATGCGCTCTCCAGCAAATATTCCCAGCTCGCGGTGAAGCGGCGCTTGGCAACCACATAGCCAATGCTCGCCGCCGCGCGTCCGCCATGCGGCAACACTATCACCGGCTCCTGCACCACCAGAGCGTCGGCGCTGCCCAACTGCATCGGCGTGACCCCGGTCAAGGGTGCCAGCGCACGCAACAAGCCCAGACCGGTGGCATGATCGTATCCAACCAGGGTCGCGGGAATGGTAGCGCCCTCGTGGGTGGTGATTTCAATCGTATCGGCCTCGGTGACCACGTACCCTATGGTCACGATATGCCCGCGACCATCGATAACGATTCCGCTGCCTTCGCGATGCGGACCCAGCGTCGCAGCAGAGCGCGCGCCTTCGATGGCCTTCATGCGGATATGCACCACCGCCGAAAGCGTCGCTTGCGTATCTCCCGGCGTCGCTTGCGTATCTCCCGGCATCGCTCCCGGTGCAGCCAAGGCATCGCCAAGGCTGCCAATCGCGGGCGGCACCGCCTTGGTTTCGGTTTCGATGATTTTCTGCGCAGCGCAGGGAAGCGCGGCAACCGACAGGGCCAACAGCAACACAAGTCGTGGCATGCACATGGCGAGCTCCCTAAAAATGTTCCAGGCCAGCCGCGCCGTTTGTAGACGATAACTCACAAACTATCCTTCACCGCAGCGCGGTTCGGGCACGACTTCTGCCCGTAGCAGCATTGTTATCCTATTCCAGCTTGAATGCCACTCGCGCGCTATACATCTCCCGCTATACCTAAGCCGGCGAAGCCGGAACCAAACCGGGTGTCATTGAGGCAACCTTTCCCGCCAATAGGTAGGTTTGCAAAAGTGCAAACCTGCCTATTGGCGGGATGCATACAAACCAAAAGCGTCACAGAATATGTCAACACATGGCTCGCGAGTGACTAGCGCTATACCTTCACGGCAGGCGCACAAGTCTCGAATGCCACACTCCTGCTTTATACCTTCGCAAAGGCTAGTGTGGCCGCCGAATGGCCGAAAAACGGCGCGACAATGCAGCTACAATGCGCCGCTACAATGCGCGCTTTTCGCTCGCTTTTCGCCAACTTCAATGCGACACAAACAATGATTCCAAACAGCATGCGCGTAGCGCAGATCACCCAACCAGGTCCGCCCGAAGGCTTACAGCTGGCAACGCGCCCCACGCCCACACCCGGCGAAGGCGAAGTACTTATCAAGGTCGCGGCAGCGGGCGTCAATCGTCCTGATGTGGCGCAACGTCGTGGGGTCTATCCGCCACCGCCAGGTGTTACCGACATTCCCGGACTTGAGATTGCCGGAACCGTCGTTGCTCTCGGCGCTGGTGTGACTCAATGGAAGCTGGGCGAGGAATTGTGCGCGCTGGTAGCCGGCGGCGGCTACGCCGAATACTGCACCGCACCCGTGCCGCAGTGCCTTCCCATTCCCAAAGGCTTATCGCTGATTGAAGCGGCATCATTGCCCGAGACCTTTTTTACCGTCTGGGTGAACGTGTTCGACCGGGCTCGCCTCATTGCAGGAGAAACCTTCCTGGTGCAGGGTGGCTCCTCGGGCATAGGCGTGACGGCCATTCAGATGGCCAAGGCTTTCGGCCACACCGTTTTCGCCACTGCAGGAAGCGATGAAAAATGCGCCGCCTGCGTAAAACTGGGGGCAGATCGGGCGATCAATTACAAAACCGAGGATTTTGTGGAGTTGGTGAATCGCGAGACCAAGGGGCGCGGTGTCGACGTAGTTCTCGACATGGTGGCGGGGGAATACCTGGAGCGCGAAGTGAAATGCCTTGCGGATGAAGGCCGCATATCGGTGATCGCCTCGCTGGGCGGGGCGAAATCGACGATTTTCATGCCGGACATCACCCGCAAGCGCGCCACCATTACCGGTTCCACGCTTCGTGCACGGTCTGTGGCATTCAAGGGCACGATTGCCGCCGCTCTCAGGGAAAAGGTTTGGCCGAAGATCGAATCCGGCGCGATCAAACCGGTGATTTTCAAAACTTTCACGCTCGAAGAAGCCGCGGATGCGCATACCCTGATGGAATCCAGTCAGCACATCGGCAAGATCGTATTAACCCTGTAGTGGGCTTATTATCGTAAGCTTGCTGTCGTGAGCTTACGATCGAGAACTTACTATCGCGAGCGTACTGTTGTAGACCCGTATCTGTCCAACCGGAGGAAAGCGAATTGAGTACGCCGAAAAAGAAAATCCAGTATGACTGCTCCAAATGCACTGGCTATTGCTGCAGCTATGATCATATCGAGGTGTCGGAAGCCGATATTGCGCGGCTGGCGAAACATTTCGAGCTGAGCGTGAGCGCGGCGCGGACAAAATTCATCAAAATTGTCGAGGGCAAAACGCCGGTGCTGCGCCACAAGAAGGACCACATTTTCAAAACCACCTGCACATTCTTCGATCAGGACAAGCGTGGCTGCACCATCTATAACGCCCGCCCCAGCGTCTGCCGGCAATATCCGAATGGCACAACATGCGGCTACTACAAGTTTCTGCGCTTCGAGCGCAAGCATGCCGAAGACGAGACCATGATCCCCTGATAAGGGTAGGCGCAGCCCCCTGATCGGGGCAGGCGCAATCACCCCTTATCGGGCCTGAGCGCCAGTGCCTATCAGCTGGCCTCGATCCGCCAGAGATGAATCGGCGTCTCGCCCACCACGATGCTTCGATTTGGTCGCCATACATCGGCCATGTCGAAGCGGTTGGATACGATGCGCGATCCGGGCCGCAACTGCGCCAACAATTTGGGGCGAAGCATTAGGTTGAGTTCCACGGAAAGGTACAGCATGACTACCGTGGCCGGACGAATGTCGAGATCGAACAAATTTCCCAGGGAAAATTTGACGCGATTAGAGACACCCTCCCAAGATGCCTGGGATTCCGCCGCGCGAATCGGCTCAACCTGATTGTCCACACCCAGGCCGCTCACCCCATAGCGCTTGGCAGCGGCAATCACTATGCGCCCGTCCCCACAACCCAGATCGTAGACAACGTCCTTCGGACCTATGGAGCCCAATTCCAACATGGCGTCGACGATCTCGGGACGGGTCGAAATATAGGGAACCGCGGCGACAAAATTGGTTCCCGTTGGCGACTCCTCGGTTCTGGGCGCTGGCGGCAGGCCGCTGCAAGCACTCGAGCCCAGGGCGAGCATGGCGATCAAGGATTCACGTCTGTTCATGGCGCAATGGATTGACTGGAGTGACTGGATTGGCTAGGGTGACCGTGTTTGGTGGTGTCATGTCGACTCCTCCTCTGGATCGATTCTAAGGTATCGGGCGCTGCCGATATTGCGTTCGCGCATCGAAACCAGGAACCGATCAAAGGGTAAGCCATAAAGAAGTTGCAAGGCCGCGGCCCTCTCACGCAGTTCGGTCCAGGCGATTTTTGCCGGCCCCTCGCGCAAGGCCAGCACAACGACATTGACCTTGTCGGCCGCCTCCAGCATCAGAATACGGCCTGCAAAGCTTTTTTCAAGACGCGCGCACATGGCGTCCAGGCGACGGTCTTCGGCCATGAAATTAACGGCCAGTATCCCGTCCGGTCGCAATGCCGCGAACGCCGCGTCATAAAAATCCTGGCTGCACAGCGCCTGCGGCTGCTCACCGTCTTCGAACCCATCGAGCAGCATCACATCGGCGCTGGATCGATGGGCAGGAACGTAGAGCGCACCATCCTCGACCATGACCCGCAAACGCTCGTCGTCGCCGGGAAGCGCGAAGTAAGCTCTGGCCGCAGCAACGACCTGCGAACGAATCTCGACAACGCTCACTCGTGTCTGTTTCATTCGGCGGTACAGAAATTTCGCCATGGAACCGCCACCCAGACCGATCATCAGCAGGTCGGCGGGCCGCGGATTGAATAACATGAAACTCATCATCGCCCGGGTGTAATGGAGCTCCAGCACATCGGGATTGGACAGGCGCATGGCACTTTGTATCGCCAAGCCCCCAATGTGAAGCGAGCGCACGCCGCGCTCCTCGGCTATGGTGACCGATTGATCGGCGCTGAGTTTCCATTTTTTGGGACGAGCGGCTGCCATGGTCAAGCAGGCACTCGGCAAGCACCGGAATCGGGCGTGATCAACAAAAAGGCGCCGCCTATAACCAGGCCGGTTGCGGGCAGGGTCGCCCGCTTGAATTTATGAAACTCGCTCATAGACAAATTTAGTGCCATCGGTGATTGACAAAGCATTTATGCTGGAGCATCCTGCGCACGCACTACCGCACTACACGTGTGCGGAACCATTCAAACTTAAACTCTAAGTTTACACATTTGCACAGTCACAAGGGGGCCTCAAGCATGGCAACAAAAAAGAAAGCAGCAACCAAGAAAGTAGCGCCCAAGAAAGTAGCAACCAAGAAACCCGCTAAGAAAGCGGCAGCGAAGCGCAAACCCAACGCGGCGTTCATGAAACCCATGACGCTGAGCGCGACATTGGGCGCGGTAATCGGCACGAAACCAATGCCCCGCACCGAAGTCACCAAAAAAATCTGGGACTACATTAAGAAAAACAACCTGCAAGACAGCAAGAATCGCCGCAACATCAACGCCGACGAGAAGTTGAAAGCAGTATTCGGCGGCAAGAAACAAGTCTCGATGTTCGAGATGACCAAGTTGGTCAGCGCGCATCTCAGTTAGCGATTCGCGCCTCGCGGCGCACGCCTAAGCGGCAGTCGAAGAAATGCCTGGCCACTTTACGGTGCCGGGCTTTTTTTCATCATCTTCGTCATCTGCTCATCCCCTGGTCTTTGTTATCTCGTCTTTCTTATCTCGTCTTCCCTGTCATTTCTTCGCAAGCGCCCGAAAGTCATCTTCATAGCGCTCCATGCGTCGAAAAAACCTGGCACGTTGCTCGGCGCTAAGACTGGCATACAGATCGACTACCAAAACCGAATAGTCCAAATCCCAGCTGCGCATTGCGAGAGTATTTTTTTCGGACCTGCCCAACTCTGGCTGCGAATAAAGTCGCGTCAGCGAAAGCGCCAATTCGGACGCGATTTTGTGGCGGCGGAGCAAGGCCACCACTTCGCGCTGCAAGCGCCGTCGCTCATCCAGGCGCATCTCGTATTCGCGGGAATGCGAGCTGACAAATTTTTCGATACGGGAGCGTTGACCCGTGCTGAGGTCTCCGGTCCACTCCTCGAATCGCAGAAGCATGCGTTGCACGCGCTTTCCTTGGCGGGCATTCTCCTCACCGGATAGCCACTCTTCCACATAGCGTGCATCCTCCTTGGCCAGTTTCCTTTCCAAGGCGCCGATTTGCTCCGGTTTCAAGGTGACCAGTACCGGCGCGGCATCGTGCGCGGCGCGCGCCAGAAGCACACGGTAATGGCTGCGGATTTCCGCTGTCGCCCATTCGACGTCGGCGCTACTCAAGCCCTTAGATGCCTTCTCGCCCGCGGTTCGCAGCAAAGCGACGTAGGCGGGCAATTCGCTCGACCGATGCCAATCACGCAAGCGCGCGAATCGTTGTTGCAACGATTCCGCCTGGTCGGAATCGACATCGAAATAATCCCATGCCATATATCGCAGCAAGCCATCGGCATTGTTATAGGAGAAGCGCAGCGTGCTGCACGCGCCGAGTGAAAAAACCATTGCCAGCACGACTAGACATCGGCCCAGTACGTTCATCGCTTTTCACCGATCATGATTACCTCCCCAGAGCGTCTACGCGAGGGAAAACAGGTGGGATGGGTGGCCCTGGCTTCCTCACGCAGTAACGATTCCGCAGTGACAATTCCGCAGTAACGATTCACTAGCGCTTGGACAGCAGCTCAAGCACTGCGTCCTGCCCGCGCGACTTGGCAACATCCGCAGGACGTTCGCCGGCCTTGTTGCGCAGGGTCCGATTGGCTTTTTTTTCAATCAGATAGGCGACCACCTCGATATGTCCATCGGCGGCGGCGGCATGCAGCGGAGAATTTCCCTTCGCATCGATACGCGCGATCTGCGCGCCGCGCTCAACCAGTAGCCGCACCACGTCGATCGATCCGCTGAGCGCGGCCCAGTACAAAGGCGACTCACCGTCACGATTGACACTATCCGGCGGCGTACCGTGCCTCAGCAAATGCCACGCGATCTCGGCCTCCGCGTGCAAGGCTGCGGAGTGCAGCGCCGTTTCTGCGTTCGTCGATCTTGCCGCGGCATCGGCGCCGTTGGTCAGAAGCAGCCGAACCACATCCAGACGGGCATTCTCAGCGGCCACGATCAAGGGTGGCTCGCCCTCGGCATTGCGGGCGGTGTAATGTACGCCCGCTTTGACCAGGCGCGCGGTTTCGGCATAATCCCCGGCCTTGATGGCATCAAAAAGAGTTTCCCTCAAGGTTTGCGCGCCCGCGGGAAGGCAAGCAAAAAATACGGTGACCGATAGTACGGCCAGTAATAAGGTTCGAATCATGGCGAGTGAGTGTAGCAGACAGAACTTGGTGGCTTAACCGCAATCGGGCTTGCGGGTAAGCCACCGAGACAAAACAAAAATTTTTGGAGATACGTTCATGAGCAATCCATTTCCCTCGCGCATCGCCGCCATCATCGGTGGTGGCACCATGGGTACCGATATCGCCGCAATTTTTATCGCGAGTGGATGGAATGTCCACTTGGTTGAACCCCTACGGGAACGCTGGCCAGCGGCACTGGATCGAATCCGGCAATCCCTGGCTCAATTGAAAATGTTATCGGCGGGAAGGTCACCGGCTGCGGACAAGTTTTCGGTGGAAATGCTCGCCATGATCGGCGAGCTTCCATGGCAGACACTTGGAATCGTGATCGAGTGTATTCCCGAAACTCTTAAGTTGAAGCAGGCGCTTTTTGCAGAGATTGTAAAAATGGCCCCTCCCCATTTGCCCTTGGCCAGCAATTCATCCAGCATTCCCATTAGCGATATCAGCCGAGGCCTTGCGACCCGCGAGCGCATGCTGGGCTTGCATTTTTTCATGCCGGCGCACCTGGTACCGGCGGTAGAGGTGATTCGCGGTGAAGCTACCGATCCCGAGTTGTGCAATCAATGCAGCAATCTCATGCGCAGCCTGGGTAAGGTGCCGGTCAACGTTAAAAAAGACATTCCGGGTTTCCTCGCCAATCGACTGCAGCATGCGCTTGCCCGGGAAGCGTTCGCTCTCATCGACGCCGGGCTAGCCAGCGCGGAAGATGTCGACGCGGCGGTGCGATTCGGCTTTGGGCTTCGCTATCTGGCAGCGGGCCCGGTGCTGCAAAAGGACATTGCCGGTCTGGATATCCACTTCGCAGCAGCGCAAACCATGTATCCGAGCCTTGCCAACAACTCCGAGCCCTCGGCAAGCTTGAGAGAAAAAGTCGCCGCGGGCAAGTTGGGGATGAAAACAGGCGAAGGATTTTATAAGTGGACAGATGATTCCGCAGCCAAGGAAAAAGCTCGCTACGAACTGGCTCTTCTTGATGCGCTGAAACTGCTCAAACCTGACATGCCCTCCTGACCTAGAGCCGCTCAGGCCGTTCAGGCCGTTCAGGCCACTTTGGACAATCCAGGCATGTCAAAGCCGTGCTGCGCAAGGTCGCCGACGAGGCTCTGGTACTGGCTGGCATTCAATTCAACCAAAGGCGGTCGCACGGTAGACCACCCGCTATCGCCGGCGTGATGCGCGATCGCCGCTTTCAGCGCAGGAATCATCGGGTACTTCTGGAATAGTGTTCTTGTCGCAGTAATGCCTGCCTGAAGCGGGTCCGCCGCGGCTGTACGCCACTGCGAGTACAGCGTGTTTATCGCGGACGGATTGACGTTACCCGTCGCCGTAATACATCCCACGCCGCCGCCGCGAAGATTGGCCAGGAGAAAAACCTCGCTCCCTGCGAACACCTCGAATCCGGATTTTGCGAAAGCGCTCAAATAGGCCTGGGTGGTATTCCAGTCTCCCGAGGAATCCTTGATACCCGCGACGGCGCGGGGATAACTCTTCAACAATCGCTCAATCAATCCAATCGGAATGCCGACTTGGGCAACCGGCGGTATATGGTAGAGATAGAGGGCAAGGCGAGCATCGCCGACGCGCTCGATGATTTCCGAAAAATTGCGATACAAGCCTTCCTCGCCCACATCCTTATAGTAAAAAGGCGGCAGCATCAATACCCCGGCGCATCCCAGCGCCACGGCATGCGCGGTGAGGCGAACGCTGTCGGTCAATGAGCAGCAACCGGTGCCCGGCATTAACTGCGACGCCGGAACACCTGCCTGAACCAGTTGCTCGATCAGAATCATGCGCTCGTCGACTGAGAGTGAATTGGCTTCGCTATTGGTGCCGAAAATCGCAAGTCCGGCGCAGCCATTGGCCAACAGCCACTTGCAATGGCGAATGAAGCGCTCCGGATCCGGGGAAAGATCCTGGCGAAAGGGTGTGACAACCGGAGAAAGAACGCCGCGCAGACGCGATGGGGATTGATCAGAGCCGCTCATAAAGACTGTCCTTTAAAATGATCAATACGAAAAAAATTCGGCGAAAAATAAAATTCGGCCGAAAATAAACCTCAGCGAAAAATAAAACTCAAAAATTTGTCATGATCGTAAAATCCCGTGGGCGGGACCGTATCGCCAAAATTGCCTCACTCAATCACAACGTGGCCTTAAAACAGGGGAAAATAAGTCCATTCTATCGAAGCCCACCCCGGGAGGAAAACATGTCCGCTCAACTCCAAGACAACATAATCGCCAAACGCAAGCAGTTCTATGATCGCATTGACGTGGGCAATTGCGCCCCCTTGTGGGAGATCTTGCACAACCTCATTTCCGCAGAACCAAAAACGCCATGCCAGCCTTACCTATGGAAATGGGCCACAGTCTGGCCATGGATACAGGAAGCTGGAACGCTCATCTCCGCAATGGAAGCCGAGCGACGCGTGCTGGTACTGGAAAATCCCGGTCTTCGCGGTCGATCGAGCATCACTCACAGCCTTTACGCCGGATTGCAGTTGATCTTGCCTGGCGAGGTCGCGCCCGCGCACCGTCATTCGCAGTCGGCCTTGCGCTTCATTCTTCATGGCGGTGGCGCCTATACGGCGGTCAATGGCGAGAAGGTCACCATGAACGTGGGTGACTTTGTGATCACGCCCTCATGGACCTTTCACGATCACGGCAATCCGTCCACCGAACCGATGGTGTGGATGGACGGCTTGGATGTTCCATTGGTCGAACACCTGGATGCGCAATTCATGGAGAAGGCGAGCGAATCCACGCAAAGCATACGCGGCACCCAGGGCGAGAATATGGCGCAGTTCGGCAACACCATGAAACCCGTGGAATACCGCGCCAAGAGCAAGACATCACCGCTGTTCTGGTATCCCTATGAGCGCTCGCGCGAGGCTTTGCAATCACTTGCCGACGGCGCCGAGGCGCACCCCTGCTGGGGCCACAAGCTGCAATACACCAACCCGGTAACCGGCGGCTGGGCAATGCCTACCATGGGTAGCTTCATGCAGTTGCTTCCCTCTGGATTCAAGGGCCGCGAATATCGCTCGACGGATTCGACGGTCTACGCGGTTGTCGAGGGCAAGGGACGCTGCGTGATCAAGGGCGAGGCGTTTGAATTTGGACCCAAGGACGTTTTTGTCTGCCCCTCATGGATGCCTTATCGATTTGAGATCGCCGATCAGGCTGTCCTATTCAGTTTCTCCGATCGCCCGGTGCAGCAAGCGCTGGATTTGTGGCGCGAAGCATTTTGACCCTGATAACAATTGTCTACCAAGCCCACAGGGTCTGGTAGCGTCGCCTCCACCTCTACGCCGAGCGGACATGAAAAACACCATCTCGCAATACGAGTTGCTCTATAACCCGAGAATGTCGGTTCCCGAATTCGAGCAAATTGCGGCGCGCTGGATGCAGGAGTCGGCGCGGGCGCGGGCCACGCTTGATTGCTATCTCGACGTGCCGTATGGCAATAGCGACATGGAATGCATGGATATATTCCGTTCGCAAGGCCCCAGCAAGGGGATGCTGATGTTTATCCACGGCGGCTACTGGCGGGCGCAAGACAAGGCCGCTTACTCGTTGCTGGCAACTTCGCTTACCCGAGCCGGGATTACCGTGGCGATTCCCAATTACGCGCTTTGTCCCTCGGTCGAAATTCGCGATATCGTGATGCAAATGGTTCAGGCATGCGCATGGCTATATCGCAATGGCTCTCATTTTGGTGCCCCATCGGACCGACTTTTTGTCTGTGGACACTCGGCAGGCGGACATCTGACGGCGATGATGCTGGCCTGCCTTTGGCCTGTCTACGCCGCGGATCTGCCGGTTAAAACGGTGAAAGCAGGACTATCCATCAGCGGACTATTCGATCTGAGAGACATCATCAAAGTACGCTCGATCAACAACGACGTCCGGCTCACACCGGCACGCGCCATACAAGCCAGTCCGGCGTTTCTACCGCCCGCATCCGATGCGCCCCTGTATCTCGCAGTGGGCGGTGACGAAACCGGTGGTTTCCACCGCCAGCATCGCAGCATGGTCCACAACTGGGAAAAGGTCATCGCGGCGGACATCCCCTGCCCAGGGGACAACCATTTCACCATTCTCGATACTTTCACTCGGCCGGACAGTAATTTATTTAAAAAGACCGTAGAGATGGTGGGAACCTGATCCCTGCGTGTCTTATCGACCACGAATCGTTTCTCGATATTCAGCGTGTCTTATCGAACGCCAATTTTTTCTCGATACTCGATTAAATATCGTCCCGGCGCAGAACCAGGGCGGCCGATCGCTCGCAGCAGCGTATCCAGGCTTGCCGAGTCGTCCGTAGTCACCCACGCTTCGCCGCCAAAATGCAAACTCCCCTTTGAGTAATCGCCCGCACCAGCTATTTGCAGGCGACCGCGTTCGGTACTCAGATCAAAACGCATAGCTTGGCTCTCACCGGTCAATCGCAATCGATAATCGCCAAGGGCTGGGCCTGGTATCTGGGCGGAATGCGCTGCTATCCAGTCGAATGCCAACTGGCCTGAACAGTCGGAAAAAAGCCCGTCCCATTGGCAGCGAAAAGCTGCACCGTTGGCTATCAAAGTGCCCGACCATCCATAGTCCGCCAGGGCACCCTGCATCGAGCTGGCCAGCGGCGCTACGGGCATGCGAAGCTTGACTCGGTTCAACGACCATCCCCGAACGTCCGCTGTGACCTGCGCCACACCGCCTGCGTCATGGCTCAAATTGTCATGGGTTAAATCGATCTGGCTCAAATCGCCGAGGTTCAAATCAAATGCGATACGAGCGCCGAACAGCTCTGTCCACGCCATGCTCCAGCGAATACCAAGTCCGGGATGCCAGCGCGAACTGCTTCGATCAAAAGCATGCAGCGTCGCGCGAGCATTCCAGATCGACCCCTCGACATCAGATAGACGCAGGCGTTGATTACTTGCCTGGCTCACCAGCGGGGCAAGCCAGGCTCCGGGTATCTGGACCAGCCCAGCCACCAGAAATGCGACAACGAAAAACCCCGGGAAAAAACCCGCGAAGAAACCCACGTTGGAGCCCATTCGCATGACGGTCTTACCCCAGCGCCGGCTCAACCTGCGTCCGGCAGCGAGAATAAGGCATCGACTTTCACCATGCCGCTGCCGCCGGTAGATTCAATGGTGCAGGCAATCAGTCGAATTCGACTGTCGCGCTGCATCGTCGCGCTCCAGACAATCCAGCGATCGAAGGAAAGCGTGGTTCGCAGTCGCACCCGACCGGCACCCTCTAACTGAATCTGCGAGGCAATCTCCGGCAAGCCAGCCGCGTTCGCTGCGGCAATCGCTGCCGCTCGCAAGCCATTGGCATCGATGGGCGTCGGTCTTGGCGCGGGTCGTGCGCGAAGCTGCGACAGTTCAGCCGCCTTTTTCCCCAGAGACTCGACTTGCAGCCGCAGTAGCGGAATCTGCTTCTTCAGGAGAACGCGGGCCTGGTGGCTGCTCCACAGCGCCTGGGCCAGCAAGGCTACGCCGACAAACATTATCAGGGCGGACAGATACGTTCTTTCGCGCAGCGAGAGCGCCATCCAGAAAAGCCGCCCACGTGAGACAAGGTTCTTCATAGGCCGTGGCGCACGCTAATAGTGACATCAACGCCCGAACCCACAGGCCGCGTACCGCGCAGCGTCGCTGACAGCCCACGACTCGCCAGTGCGCTCTGCAACTCACCCGCCCGCGCCGCATTCGCCAGGGAAACGGTGAATTCGAGCCTGCCGTCTTCATAGATCAGATTCCGGTAGGGCAGTGGCCCCACCGGCGTCTGCGCAATCACCGCCAGCAAGGCAAGGAAATCCCCTTCGCCTAATTGACCCTGCTCGCGCTTTTGCTGATCGTACAAACGCTGCATCTGCAAACTCGGATCGATCACCGTTTGCACATTTGGAAACGTGGCCCGAAACACTTCGAATTTTTGCGATATCAGGTGACTCGCCTGCCGCTGCAGCGTCGCCCATTGGCCAAAGCTGAATACAGAATAAAGGCAAAGTAGGGCAAGGCCTAGGGCCATGGCCGGTCTGAATAGAGTGAACATCGAGGCATTCTTATCGTGAACGGCAAATTCCCCACTGAGCAGGTTGCACGCCCCGTCTGTGGCTAGCCCGGTCCAGTCGTAGTCCCCCGCACGCATGACCGGCACTCCCAGCGCCTTCTGCCAGTTGGCCGGATCGAATTCAACACCACGCTCACAAAAAACATTAATGAGCTGAGGCGCGTTTTCCGACTTCGCCGTCTCGAGCAATGCCAACTGCAACGCGACCGGTGCTTCGCCTTGCGCCACATCGAGGGCGAAACCAGCATTGACGCCGGTGCGCGCGAAACTCGCCCCTTTTACAAGGCAAACCGACCAGGCTTGTGCTGCAAGCGGCGCCAGTTGCAGCTCGCAAAATAGTCGAGCCGCAATACGGTCGAGTTGCCGCAAGCGGGTGAGAATATCGTTCAATCTGGTGCGCCGAATAACCCACACCGGCGTATCGCCATTGGCGTGCTCATCGCCAGCGACAAAATGCTCCGCATCAACATCACCGGCTAATCGTTCTTCGAGCGCATAAGCGATCAATTCGCTGCCGCGCGCCTTGCCGCCCTTGGGCAGCTTCACGCTGATTGCGAGGCATTGGTCGGCGCAAAGGACCAGTTCGCACGCATCAGCGGCCGGCCAATTGTGCGGCTCACTCGTTCCCCGCTGCAGCATGGATCCACGCGAGTCGAACAAGACCCATTCGAGGTCAGCGCGGGCGATTGGCCAATCCTTTTCAATACGCAGTCGGAGGGTGTGACTCATTGAATTTTCTGCCAAACAATATTGGGCCATTGGACGCCGCCACGCTCCAGGAGCGCCTCGGTCGCGACCCGGGCGCGACCGTATTGTGCGTTGACACGAACGCTGAAATAGTTGCTGCGCGTATCCAACTGCTCGGGATTGGCATTGATACCCTGACGAGGCAGGCGAGCGCGAAAATCGGCCACATCGCGAAACGCAATTTTGTCCCGCTGCGCGACGATCGCGCTCGCTTCAGTGGCAGATAGTTCTGGAATCATGACGGCAATCAAGATGGCATCGGCAGTGTTTACGTTCACTCTATGATATCCCGGCAATACGATAATGTAGGGACGAAGCCGAAGAACGACTGAGGCATCAAAACCACGCACCTTTAACAGGCCGTCAATGTCGCTCAAGGCGCGATTGGCGCTGCGGTAGGGTTTGGGCAGACCGAGGTAATAGGCGTCCTCCGCGCCATCGGGCGAGGTATCGCTGTCAGCATCGAGCCAATCGCCCAGAGTCGCAGCCAGTGCCGGCGGCAATTGCAATTGTGCGAGCAGCCTTCGGAAAATCACGATTTCCCGAATGACAATTGCGCCGTTACTTGCGAGGAGGTTGTTCAGATTCCACTTGCCCTGTTCGTCGACCATCGCGCCGCTGATTTCGGCGCCTTCAATTCGGCTCGCAGGCACACGCAACGCCCAAGCCTCGCCTGCATGGTCGACATTGCTGGTGCGCGCGTCATACGCCAACACCGAACGCGACCATTCGATGCCCGCTTGAGCGATGAGTCGGGTCTGTGCCAGGTCTCGTTGGAGCTCGAGCTGGTTTATCCACAGACTCTGGCGCCAGATCTGGTCGGTGGCCAGCACCGTCGCCAGCGCGGCCACCAGCAATGCCATGATCAATGCCGCGCCGCCCTGGCGGCCAGTGACAGGCGCCATACTGGGTTTGCTCGTTGGCACAGCCCTGTCAAATATCATCATGGCAGGGCAAAAACGCGTTTGAGTATCGCGCCCTCAGCCAATGTGATTTCGATTGCCACGGCGCGCGGCAGAACTTCCTGCTCACTAATAGGCCAGCGCTCCTGCCAGTTGCCAGCGGCGTCCAGGTGCCGGACCCTAAAGTCGCTGACATGTTCCAACAGCGGGTAAGCCTGCGGCAGGCTGCCTGGCGCCCGGTCCAACTCCGGCCACAAAAGCAGTTCGATCGTCCCCTCACGCAACCGATATCCAAGCCGGACCTCGTCTTGTCCTGATGGGGATTTGCGCGACCACTCGAACGGCGCGTCCTCGGCGGCAGGCGTGCCCCACCAGGCAGGCAGCATGATGCCTGCCGCATTGCGCACCGGACGCCGTGCGGGCTGCGAAACATCCGCGGAAAACCGCTCGAATAGCAGGGTGACGGCCTGCCAACGCTCGCTCTGCGAGAGGCTGTGAACATTGGCGCGACTCATGCTGTCAAGGCCTCGATGCGCCAGCAGACTGAGGATGGCCAGAAGCGCAATCGCGACCATGAGTTCAATCAGCGTCAAACCGCCGCCATGGTGTCCAAGGTGGCGCTCAATGCTCAAGCGCCTTTGCGCGCAAATTTTATCGTCGCTTGTCATGATCTCGCGTTCTATCGGACAAGGAATCCACTCAAGGTGGCGAGCGCCTGATCGCCGCCCTGCGCCGGAAAAACTTGAATCTCGATGCGCCGGAACTGGGCATTGGGCGTGGCAAGGGTTTTCTCTTCCCAGCGAAACTGCATGCCGGCTTGACTGTCCTCACCGCGCACCACGCCCAACGGTAGCCACTCACGGCGTGCACGGTGTTCGGCAAGCCGGTTTTGCGCCACCCAACCAGCCAATAAACGGTCTCGAATATCAACGCCAGTTTGAACACCGGTGCTGCTTGCACGTAGCGCCGCGAGCAAGGCAATCGCAAGAACAGCCAGCGCTACCAGCACTTCCAGCAGGGTAAATCCCTTGCCACGAGCGGTCTGTCGGACGAGGGCGGGTTGAGTACACCGATCATTCATACCGCTCGATTCCCCATCTAGGGCGCCACCAGATCCACCCGGCTATTAGGTCGTGAGCGCAATTGCATTTTGCCCTGGGGCGCATCCAAGGTAATTTGGAACAATGTCGCGTGCGCGGGCATGAAGGTCAGCAAGGCACCCGCTGGCAGAGTCTGCCCTTCGACTTCAATGCTCACGACCCCCATTCCTTCTGAGAGGCTGCGTGGGCGAAATTTGTCCCCGTTGGCGATGCTTAGCCACTGCGCCTGCTCGTCAGCTTCCCAGAATCGATACTCCCTGCCTTCGGCAGAAAAGGCCATTGGGCGACCGCTCCACTGCGTCTCCTGCAGCGCTGCCTGGAGCACCAGACCCAGACGTGTCGCCTCGGTGCTCGCTTCTCGCCGCGAGTCCGGCGCGGTGGTTAGCACCACCAGGCTGGATAGCAAGCCCAAAATCAGCATGACAACCATCACCTCGATCAGGGTAAAACCCTTGTGCCTTAAGCACCTGTTGTTGTGATTGGACATCTTCAGCGAATCCCCAACATCGTCAAAGCAACCCGAACATCGTCAAAGCAACCAATTGCCGATATCCGCATCGTATCCATCGCCACCGGGGGCGCCGTCCGCGCCAAAGCTGAACACGTCAATTTCACCCTGCAGGCCGGGCTGGAGGTACAAATAGGGCTTGCCCCAAGGATCAAGCGGCAATTTTTCGATATAGCCTCCTGTCGTCGCACCCGGTCGCGCCACCAGCGCGGCCAGTCCCTGCTCGGTGCTCGGATAGCGCTTGTTATCCAGTCGGTACAGCTTTAGCGCCTGCACCAAGGACGCGATGTCCTGCCTGGCCGCGACAACACGCGCCTGGTCCGGGCGGCTCATTACTTTGGGCACGATCAGAGCGGCGAGAATGCCCAGAATCGCCACCACCACCATCACTTCGATCAGCGTGAATCCCGATGGTCGCGGCATAGCGGAATAAAAGCGGGAATGAAAACGGGAATGAAAACGAGTCATGCAGTGCTCCATGGGCAGCGGGCGCCATTATCCAATGCCGGTGTTTTTAGCGCAGTAACAGGTTGATATCGATGATGGGCAGCAGCACAGCCAGAACGATAAGCAGCACAATACAGCCCATAAAAAGTATCAGAAATGGCTCAAAAAGACCAAGGGCCAATGTCGTTCGATGCTCTAATTCTATGTTTTGCTGATTCGCGGCACGCGTCAGCATCTGCGGAAGCTTTCCGCTTGTTTCACCGCTGGCCACCAGATGTATGAGCAGGGGTGGAAACAGCTTCTCCGCGGCCAGAGCGCGAGCCAGCGGGCTGCCTTCTCGTACGCGCTCAATCGCATGCTCGACTGAGCGGCGCAACAAGCGATTGGATATCACGCCCTTACCTGCCGCAAGTGCAGCAAGCAATGGCACGCCGCTTTCGATCAGAATTGCGAGGGTGCTGGCAAAGCGCGAACTGTCAATGGTGCGCAAGAACCTGCCTATGAGCGGCAAGCGCAGCAGGCGAGCGTCCCAGCGCAGGCGAAGTGCTTCATTTCTCAGCGCCCGGCGAGCGATTATCACGGCGATCGCCAGTCCCGCCGCTAACCACAATCCGCTAGCACGTAGCATCTCACTCGCAAATATCAAGCCCTGAGTCAGCAGGGGCAGGGCCTGCTTAGTTTGCTGGAACACGCCGACAATCTGCGGCACCACATAGCCGACCAGGCCTGCGATGACCGCCAGCGCAACCACGGTCACAATCAATGGATAGAGCAGTGCTTGCAGAATTTTCTGGCGGGTCGATTGTTGCGACTCAAGATATTCTGCAAGACGCGAAAGCAGCTGCGGCAGTTGGCCGGATTTTTCACCGGCATTAATCAGTGCCTGGTAGATGGGCGGGAACACATCGTCGAACCGCCTCAATGCCGTCTGCAGTGAATGGCCCGCCACCACCTCGGCGCGAACGCCGGCGAACACCGCCGCCGCCGCCGCGTCCTCGGTCTGCTCGATCAGGGCGGTGAGGGATTGTTCGATAGGCAAGCCTGCCGAAAGCAAGGCTGACCACTGCTGCGTCAGCAAAGCGAGTGTGGCCGTGCCAAGGCGCGCATGTCCAAATCGAGCATTAGCCATATATCGGCCGACCGGCGCCACTTGAATCGGAAACATCTCCTGAGCGCGCAGCTGAGCGCGCGCATGGCGACTGGTTTCGGCCTCCAGCACGCCCCGCACTTCCCGTCCATTCGGGTCGAGGGCTTTATATTTGAACGCTGCCATACCTGTTCGACTTTAGTCCCGGGTGACGCGCAATACCTCATCCAACGAGGTTTCACCGTTCGTCACCCAGCGCAGCCCGTCGTCACGCAAGCCACATAGCCGACCGAGCGCGATTGAATGCTCGCGAATGTCCTGTTCCGCGGCACGTTCGTGAATCATGCGTCGCAAAGGGTCATCGATGGTCAGCAACTCATAGATCCCCATCCGACCCTGGTAACCCGTGTGTTTGCATGCGGCGCAGCCGTTCGCTCGATAGAGGTTTCCAGGGTACTGATGCTTGTTGAACAAGCCACTCTCCGCGGGGTCGGGCTGGTAGCTGTGTTTGCACTCGGGGCAGAGGCGACGCACCAGGCGCTGCGCCAACACGCCCACCAGGCTGGAGGCGAGCAGGAACGGCTCTATACCCATATCAACCAGACGGGTCACTGCACTGGCGCTGTCATTGGTATGCAAAGTGGCCAACACCAGGTGTCCCGTCAGGCTGGCCTGAACCGCAATCTGCGCGGTCTCCAGATCGCGAATCTCTCCGATCATGATGATGTCGGGATCCTGCCTGAGGATGGAACGCAATGCCTTGGCAAAGGTGAGATCGATGCGTGTATTGACCTGGGTCTGGCCGATATTGGGCAAGTCGTATTCGACCGGGTCCTCCGCGGTCATGATGTTCAATTCCGCTGCGTTGAGCCGCGCCAGCGCCGCATACAGCGTTGTGGTCTTTCCCGATCCGGTGGGTCCGGTGACCAACAGAATGCCATGAGGTCGGTGTATTAACGCATCGATCGCGGCGAGCGTATCGGGGGCCATTCCCAACACATCCAATGCAAGCTTGGCCGGGTCCTTGTCCAGAAGCCGCAGAACCACTCGCTCGCCGTGCGTAGCGGGAATGCTCGATACGCGCACATCGATCGGTTTGCCGGCTATTCGCACGGTGAACCTGCCATCCTGGGGCTGGCGCTTCTCGGCGATATCCAGTTGCGCCATGATTTTGATGCGAGAAATCATGGCGGCATGCAAAGCACGGTGCGGCGCAATCACGTCGCGCAATACCCCGTCTATGCGAAATCGAACCACTGAAGTCGCCTCGAACGGCTCGACATGAATGTCGGAGGCGGATTCGCGAACCGCCTGGGTTAAGAGCGCGTTGATCATGCGGATGATCGGGGCGTCATTCTCACCTTCCAGCAAATCCTCGATCGGTGGCAACTCCCGGATCAGCTTGGATAGATCCATCTCCTGGCCAATGTCATCGGCGACTTCGGCCGCGGTCTGGTCAGTGCGGCTGTAAGCCTGGGTAAGTTTTGCATCAAACTGGTCTGCGTCGATGAGAGAAACGCGCAACGTACAACCGGTGATGCGGCGAACTTCAGCAAGCGCAGACGAAGACGTGCTGTGCCGCACGAAGGCCTCGACCCCGGCATCGCCGTTGGCGCCCAAAATCACACCCTGTGATCTCGCGAAGCTGTAAGGCAATCGCGCCGGCCCGCTCATCGCTCCAATCACCTCGGTGCTGGCGAAATTGCCGGCGCGAGCGGGGAAACCCCAATCGCCGGCAACGCAGGCACTGGCGGCTCACCCGGCATCAGACGTGGGTTGATACCGGTTCTTTGCTGCTCACCAATGACATAGTCGTACCGATCAGAGGTAAGGCCTTGATAGCCTTTTGCGTCGCGGATGATCTGCGGACGCAGAAACACCATCAGATTGGTTTTTGTGCGCTTTCGGGTTTCATAGCGAAACAGTCCGCCAATAAAGGGTAGGTCGCCCAATCCCGGGACCTTGTCTTCACCGACACTGTAATTGTCCTCAATCAATCCGCCAATGACGATAATGCCGCCATCATCGACAATGATAGAAGACTCTATCGAGCGCTTGTTGGTGACTGGCCCCGCTGGGTTTGACAAGCTCGTTCCCTGAATACTGGAGGCTTCCTGAAAAACATTCAGACGCACAATGCCGCCTTCGGTGATCTGCGGCTTGATCTTCAGCGTGAGGCCCACGTCCCGGCGTTCGTAGGTTTGAAACGGAGCGGAAACCCCGGTCGCGGTTTGCGCATACTGGCCCGTTATGAAGGGCACATTGCTGCCAACCACGATTTTGGCTTCCTCGTTATCCAGGGTCAATATGTTGGGTGTGGATAAAATATTCGCAGTGGCCTCGGTTTCCAGCAGCCGAGCGAGCACGCCAAGATTGGGCACACCACCCGCAGTCTTGCCAAATAGCACGCCAATATTAAAGCCAGGTGCAATGCCTAGCGTTCCGGTGGCGCCAGCTCTGGCAGCATTTTCTATGATATTGCGTCCACCAGAGCCAAAATTGGTTCCGCCGATAAGCTGGGCGCCGCCGCCGCCGCCTGCAGTTGCCTCCTGCCACTGAATGCCGAATTCAGAAGCACGCTCGGCGGTCACTTCAACAATCAGCGCTTCGACATACACCTGCGCCCTGCGCTTATCCAACATTTCGATGACACGCCGCAGATTGTTATATACGTGCTCGGGAGCGGTAATGATCAGGGCATTGTTTGCCGAATCCGCCTGAATCAGGCCCGTGCCACCATCGCGCGAATTATTGCTAACTGAGGAAGAGTCCGTCGGGAATGTCCCTGTCCCAGCCCGGCCGGAAATCGGCCCACCGGCCAATGGCGCACCTCCCATTGTCATCGGCAGGCTTGGCATTGCCGTGGACAAACCTGGCGTTGCGGCAGACGCAGTCATAGTCGCCGCTTCTGCGCCCATTATGGCGCGCAAGGTCTGCGCCATTTTGGTCGCGTCCGCGTTCTTCAGGTAAACCACATGAATATTTCCAGCAGCCGCAGTTGGTTGATCCAAGCTCGTCAACAGATTGCGAATGCCAGCCAATGTTCCCTGGCTCTCCGAACGAATGATCAAATTATTGGCGCGCGTATCGGCGACTATGGTGGCGCGCTGCCGAATGTCGCCGCCAGCAGCGTTTGCGCCAGCCGTATTGCCAGCCTCCCCGTAGAGTCTATTGAGCATGTTTGCCAGATCGATAGCCGATGCATGGCGGATTGGAATGACAATCGGACCCTCGGTATTGGGCTTGTCCAGCGACGCTATCAAAACGCCGAGTCGGGTCATGTTGTCTGCGTAGTCGGTGATCACCAAACTGTTGTTGCTGGCAATCGCACTGATGGTGTTATTAGGAGCGACCAGGGGACGCAGCACTGGCGCCATCACAACTGCGGATTCGTGCTGCAAATTAAAAATTCGGGTGACTATCTGGTCACCGCGCGGGTCGTCCCTATTAGTACTGCCGCCGCTACTGCTCGTAACCGGTCCGGCCTGAGTCTTTGCGTCCACCTCGGGCACGATGCGGGTAACGCCTTCGTGTTCGACCGAGGCATAACCCTGCATCCGCAGCGCCGAAAGCAATAGATTGTAGGCGAGCGAAATGGACACGGGCTTTCCCGAGATTACCGTCAAGGTGCCCTTTACCCGAGGATCGATCAGGAAGTTACGGCGAGTGATCTCGGAGATGACCTTCACGACCGCATCGATGTTCACATCGACAAAGTTCAATGTGACGGTTTCCTCGGCCACGCCGCGTACGATCGGTTTCTGTTCGGCGCCTGACACCATGCTTGTCATGGCGGGGCAGGCCAGCAACGCCACAACGCCGACCCTGGACAGCAACCCAGTTCGCCTCAATCTCTTTAACAATCTCATTAACATCCAGCCACCCAGGTGCTTAATTGAATCAAAGTCATTACCTGCATCATTTTGCGGCATCGCCCGATATCTTGCCGCGTTCCGGCATATTCAGGCGTTCGACTTTTCCGTCTTGGACGATTTCAACCGAATTTTTAAGAACGCGCCGCAAGGTAACGCCCGGAAGAATTTCCTGCTCCACGCGAAATGCCACTGCTGGCCGGCCTTCAACTGAAATAAATCCAAGCGCTTGCGTACCGGTGCGATATCCCGAGTTTTCAAGCGCTATCACGCCGTGCAGCTTAAGGCTCGCCAGACCTCCGTGTTGGAGTGATACCTTGCCCGCGGACGGAGCCGGCTGCGCATCACCAAAAATATGACGCGCCGTAATCGCTTTTGAAATACGCGCAACATCGGTGTCGATAAAGACTGCGGGAGCAGGCGTTGCAGGTGTAGCAAGGTCCCAAAATATATGCGCGCCCAACCAGGCAAGCAGCCCCAACATCAGGACCGCAGTAAGCCTCCCCAGCCAGAACAGGGTTCGTGTGAGCATTGGGTTCGAGTATAGGGACCAAGCAGCCATTGTGGCGCAACCTGTAATGACCGCTGAACTATCTGTGACAGACCATACCCCGGTTTATATCACAATGCTTTCGAACCCTGCTTCACCGAAGAGCGTGATCGCCAGAAGGCGCAGGATTTAATAGACAACATAGTGTAGACGCATGCCATAACGGTTCACCATCCACAGACCGAAGCAGCCCCAAAGTTGTCCAGAGCACCGTCTCGTTTTTGGCATTCACCGTTACAATTTCCATACAATTTAGCCCCCCCCT
>CAMDFL010000049.1 GCA_945897475.1 Bordetella parapertussis | reverse complement strand
CTCGACCATTTTTTCGGGCACAACCACCTCGATCTTTACCTTCGGAAGAAAATCAACCACGTATTCTGCGCCGCGATAGAGTTCAGTATGGCCTTTCTGCCGCCCGAACCCTTTTACTTCGGTGACGGTCAGCCCGGTGACACCGACCTCGGCGAGCGCCTCTCGCACCTCATCGAGCTTGAACGGCTTGACTATGGCTTCGATTTTTTTCATGGCGACTCCAAGATTGAACTAAAACGTGATAAGCGGATGAGAATTAAAGCGCAAATTTCACCGCTTGGCATTGACTCCGCGAGGATATGGCGAAAATTACACACAGTGAAGATTGAATTCGAATTTCTTAAAGTATATCAAATGGAAATCGCAACTAATTGAGTAAAGTGGACAAAACTTTAATTCATAACAGAAACGTGGCTCTTACGAGCCAGTCAGGTTTTGGGGAATGATCAATAAGATTGTGACCCGGTGATAGCTATTTCCAAGCCGCGGCCCGGCTCTTTGCAACCTATCCCTCCCCATCCTTATAATCGTCCAGTGTCCCGACCAATAACGTTTATTACCATGCTTCTTCGCGCATTCTTTCTCAAACTAATAAGGCTCAGAGCAATCTAATGACTCAACATGGGTGACGAGTCCCTCAGTTTGCGCGTCTTGGATACGCTGGCCAGCGTCCCCCCGGACCAATGGAACGCTCTGGCCGCCGGTCATCCGTTTTTGAGGCATGAATTTCTCCATGCATTGCATGAAACGGGCTGCGTCTCAGAGCGCACCGGATGGCTGCCTCAATACATCAGCCTATGGCGCGATGATCGCCTTGAAGGCGCGATGCCGCTTTACCTGAAAAGTCATTCACGCGGCGAGTACGTGTTCGACTGGGCCTGGGCCGATGCCTATCACAGGCATGGCCTCCCGTATTACCCAAAGCTGCTCTCGGCCATCCCATTTTCGCCCGTGTGTGGAACCCGTCTAATGGCGAAAACCCGCGAGGTGCGCTCACGCCTGGTGAGCGCGGCTATGGGACTCGCGGAAAAGGTGTCCTCGCTGCACGTACTGTTCCCTACTGACACAGAGGCGATGGATCTCGCATCAGCGGGCATGATGGTTCGCCGCGGCGTGCAGTTTCACTGGCGCAACAACGCTTACCCGAGCTTCGAGGATTTTCTCATGAGCCTCACGCGTGACAAGCGAAAAAAAATCCGCCAGGAAAGGCGCAAGGTTTCCGAAGCTGGCGTTCAATTCCAGCGACTCGTGGGCAATGAGATCCGCGAGGAACATTGGGCATTCTTCACGCGCTGCTACAACAGCACTTACCGCGCACACAACGCCGCGCCCTACCTGAATCTTTCATTTTTCGAAAGGCTGGGCGAGGCCATGCCCGAAAATATGCTGCTGGTACTCGCATCGCTGGACGATAAACCGATCGCCAGCGCGCTGAACCTATTTTCCACGGAAGCCCTTTATGGCCGCTACTGGGGTTGCACAGACTACCTGCCTAATCTTCATTTTGAATGCTGCTACTACCAGGCTATTGAATTCTGCATTGAACGCAACATCCCGCTGTTCGAGGGTGGCGCGCAGGGTGAGCACAAACTCGCGCGCGGATTCACGCCGGTTCAAACCTGTTCCACGCATTGGTTGAGGCACCCCGCATTCGCCAACGCGGTCGAGAAATTTCTGGAACAGGAATCAGAGGGCGTGGAGCACTATGTGGACGAGTTGAACGAGCGTACGCCGTTCAAAAAATAGGGTCCGCGCCGCCTTGGCGCAATCTGCGCCCGAACCCTACTTGGCTTTTAAACGAAATCCGCCTAACAACGCGGCGACCTGCACCGCTGGCTTGCCGGATGCACGTGGGCTGGTGCTGGTGGCCAGTGGCGGCGTCGAGGCAAGGGAGGACTGCATAGCCTCGGCACGATAGGGTTCGAGAAAAATCGGATCGGTGGGCGTACTTGCCCGGCGTGGTGCTGGAGCATTGCGACTACGATTGCGATTGCGATCCGATTCAGGCGGCCGCTCGCGCCGGGAACCGGATAGGGCATCGCCTCCCCGTTCGCGCCTCGAATCCGCGGGTCCAGCATGCGGCAATAGTGAACTGACCGTCCGAGAATCCATCCCGTAGCCGGTAATAATCTCGCGCGGAATGGTCAAATGAATGGTCTTTTCGATCGCTTCGAGCCGCTCCTGCTCCTCGGGGCTCACCAGTGAAATGGCCTCGCCAGTCGCACCCGCACGCCCGGTGCGGCCGATGCGGTGTACATAGTCCTCTGGCGAGTTTGGCAGATCGAAGTTGATGACGTGGGGCAAGTTTTCGATGTCCAGACCGCGAGCCGCAACATCGGTGGCTACCAGCACCCTGACCTTGCCCTCCTTGAATTCGTTGAGTGCAATCAAGCGTTCGGGCTGGCTCTTGTCGCCGTGTATCGCCGACGCCTGCACGCCATCGCGACTCAACTGGTAGGCCAACCGGTTGGTGCCCAGGCGGGTGGCGCAGAACACCAGCACCTGACGCAGATCGCGCGTTTGCACCAGGTAACTCAGGAGCTCGCGTTTTTTCTCGCGGGCAACAGGTATAACCACATGCTTTACCGACTCCGCTGCGGCATTACGGCGCGCAACCTGAACCATTATCGGATTGGTCAAAAAGGAGTCCGACAATTTTCGAATTTCGTCGGAGAAAGTCGCCGAGAACAACAAGCCCTGTCGCTTGGCGGGAAGCAATTTAATAATGCGCGTGACATCGGGGATGAAACCCATGTCCAGCATGCGATCCGCCTCATCCAGGACCAACACTTCCACCTGGGAGAGGTTGAGCGTCTTTTGCTGGACATGATCGAGCAGCCGTCCCGGGGTTGCCACCAGCACTTCCACTCCTCGGCGCAAGGCCGCGGTCTGGGGATCCATGTTCATTCCGCCGAATATCACCGTGGTGCGAAGGCCGGTGTACTTTGCATAGCCGCGCAGACTCTCCTCGACCTGAACCGCCAGTTCACGAGTGGGCGTGAGAATCAGCGCTCGAACCGGGTGGCGAGCGGGCGACGCGCTGGTGTTTGCATGCGGCAACAGCTTTTGCAATAAGGGCAGCCCAAAGCCCGCAGTTTTGCCGGTACCCGTTTGAGCGCCACCAAGCACATCGCGCCCGGCGAGCACCAAAGGGATGGCTTGAACCTGTATGGGTGTAGGTTCGGAATACCCCTGCTCCTCGATTGCTCGAAGCAGTTCAGGACGCAAATTCAGTTCAGAGAAACCAGACAAACAACGATCTCCAATGAGCCAGTCCGGGCGGGAATCGTCGCTGCAGGAATCGAAGGGAAGACCGCAGGTTGCACCGGAATCAGTTTGGCGGTGGCCGATTGTACCAGAGGCCGCTATGGGTGCCGCGCCGCTGACGAGAGGTCCAGCCGGAGATTGATCACTCAGTTGAGGGTACGCGCACCCTCAACGGGCACGGATGCCCGCGACGACTGCGGCAACTCCAATTTCATGTCCCATTCCGCGCGGACAACGGCGTTTTGCAACAGCTTGCAAAATGAATGCAGCAGCGTTTCATCCAAAGCGATATTGACACCCTGGCCATTCATTGGCAGCAGAGTCAGTACGTTATTACCGTTGGGATCGCGCCCGGTTTGTATCTTGCCCACCAGGATAGGTTCCGCTCCCAAAGGACGGTCGCGAGCCTGCTCATAGGGCTTGGAAAAATTTGCCCCTTGCAGCGCCTTCTCGTGCTGCATGCCCACCAGCGCGTCGCGCGCCTCGGCGGTGGCGCCCTGCAATTGAACGCTGGGGCTCGCCTGCAGCATTTTCACCAAGGCCATCCAAAGCAACTTGACACATCGCCGCGTCAGCCACAGAAGAATCTCTGCGCCATCGTCGGTGAGCACATGCAGAACCAGGCGATCCTGCTCGGGGTTGAATTCCAGTTTGAGCTGGTGCAAACGCATTTGGTGTCAGTCTCAGTGAGCTCGCTCGGAATGCAGGGTCGCTAGAAAAAGTCCGCTTGTAAAAATACGCCTGCCATTTTTCTCGCAACAAGTTTAACCGGCGTGACGATCCAACGCCCATAGAACATGTTCGCGCACCAAGGCGGAGGGATGACCGGCGCGGGCGCCAAGAGCCGCGAGGACCGCGTCGCTTGTGGGCGCGTTGCCCAGGCCTACCGCGAGATTTCTCAGCCAGCGCTCATGCCCAATGCGGGCGATGGCGCTGCCTGCCATGCGCTGCCTGAAGCCCGCTTCGTCCCAAGCGAACAAATCCACCAGTTCGGCGCTATCCAGTCCGTTTCTCACACGAAAGTCGTCCTCGTCGGAGAGGCGCGCATAACGGTTCCAGGGACACACCAATTGGCAATCGTCGCAACCATAGACCCGATTACCGATGAGCCCACGCAAGTCCACCGGGATACTGCCTTTCAACTCGATGGTCAGGTAGGAGATACAGCGTCGCGCGTCAAGCTGGTAGGGAGCTAGAATTGCCTGGGTCGGACACACATCGATACATCGCACACAACTGCCGCAATGCTCGCTCACCGGCGCATCGATCGGCAAGGCCAGATCGGTATAGATTTCGCCGAGAAAAAAATACGATCCAACATCGCGCGCCAGCATCAAAGTATGCTTGCCTCGCCAACCCAGACCGGCCTTACGCGCCAATTCAACTTCCATCACCGGAGCCGAATCGGTAAAAACCCGGTAGCCAAACCCGCCGATTTCGATTTTTATTTTATCCGCAAGCTGTTGCAATCTGGCCCGCAGGACTTTGTGATAATCGCGGCCCATTGCGTACCTAGAAATGTACGCTTTACCCGAGTCATCGAGGGTCGCCTGCGCATCGGCGGCCACAGGCCAATAGTTCATGCGCGCGGAGATAACGCGCAACGTACCCGGATGCAAGGCCTCGGGTTGTATGCGAAGCGCGGCATGCTTTTCCATATAATCCATGTCGCCGTGCCGCCCCTGGGCGAGCCAATCCGTCAAGCGTTCACCCGCCTTTGAAAGGTCGATATCAGCGATGCCCAACGCGGAAAACCCGAGTTCCCGTCCCCAAGCCTTGATGGTTATCGCAAGCGCGGACCAATCCATTAATGATTCGGTTTGATTCATTGCATGCATCATAGCGAGCGAACGCTGTGCGTGCAGTTGGCCGATGAAGCGGCCACCCAGCGCCTTGGGGCCCAGTTGGCGAAACGGGTCGCTTCGGGGATGCGCGTCTACTTGAGCGGCCCATTGGGTGCCGGCAAAACCACCCTAGTGCGTGCTTTGCTGCATGGCTTGGGCCATGTGGGACGGGTCAAGAGCCCAAGCTACGCCCTAGTTGAACCTTATATAATTTCTAGCTTATACTTATACCACTTTGATTTTTATAGGTTCCGCGATCCAAATGAGTGGCATGACTCAGGTTTCCGGGAGCTGTTTGCCAGTCCGGCTATTTGCCTGGTTGAATGGCCGGATAAAGCCCATGGATTGTTGCCTGAGCCCGATCTCGCTATTGACATCACACCAAGCGATATCACACCAAGCGTTATCACACCAGGCAATATCACACCAGACGATGTCGCGCCACACCACCAGGGGCGCCGCGCCGTGCTCACTGCGGGCAGTCCATTGGGCGAACAATGCGTTTCAGCTCTGAGATCGCTAGGCGAGTTTTTCTGAGCGCGCATGTTTTACTGCGCCTGGTTATCGTCGCTCTGGCCGCTGTACTGTTGTCCCAATTTATGGTCGCCGCCGCGCGCGCCGGGGACAACGACCTGTCCGCGATACGCATCTGGCCGGCACAGGAATACACACGGATAACTTTTGAATCACGCGCGCCGATTCGCCATTCGATGTTGCTGATAAAAGACCCGGCTCGACTGGTACTTGATCTTGAGGATATCGAGCTTGCCAGCGTGCAGAAAGAAATCTCGGGCAAGCTTGCCGATGGCGATGCTTACGTTGCCAGTGTCCGCGCCGCGCGCAACAAACCCGGCGTGGTGCGCCTGGTGCTGGATTTGAAAGCCGAAATCAAGCCACAGATATTCACGCTGAAGCCAGTTGGCGAATATGGCCATAGGCTAGTGCTCGATTTGTACCCGGTGATTCCCATTGATCCGCTGATGGCGCTTGCGTTGCGCGGGCAGAGTGGCGCCAGAGGATCTGCGTCGAATTCACGCACCGAAACACGCGCGGAGGAACCGGCGCCTGGCGCGAATGCTGCGCCCACATTGGAGATAAAAACCCAATCTCCGATTGAGAACGCCGCACGTCCTGTCCCTCCCATGGTCGAAGCCGGCAAACCCCGAACCGAAAAATCGCCGGGGTCGGAATCTGCCAGACCGCAGATAAATCGCCTTGTCACCATCGTCCTTGACGCTGGTCATGGCGGTGAAGACCCCGGCGCCAAAGGCCGTCGCGGCAGCAAGGAAAAAGTGGTCACCTTGATGATTGCGCAGCGCCTGAAGAGTTTGATCGACGCGGAACCCGGAATGCGCGCGGTCATGACCCGTGACGGCGACTACTATGTGCCGCTTCAAGCGCGCGTTGAAAAAGCCCGGCGCATACGCGCGGATTTATTCGTATCCGTTCATGCCGACGCATTTATTCGCCCTCACGCGCGCGGGTCCTCGGTTTTTGCCTTGTCGGAAAGCGGCGCCACCAGCGCCGCGGCGCGCTGGCTTGCCAAGCGCGAGAATGACGCCGACCTGATTGGCGGGGTCAACATCGATGTCAAGGATAGACACCTGGCGCAAACCCTGCTCGATCTGTCGCAAACAGCGACGATTCAGGACAGCATGAAACTGGCTCGAGCCGTACTGACGCAATTGGGCGGCGTCAATACGCTTCACAAATCGCACGTAGAGCAAGCAGGTTTCGCGGTTCTGAAATCCCCCGATATTCCTTCGATTCTGGTGGAGACTGCATTCATCAGCAATCCCGAGGAGGAGAAAAAACTCAGCGACGAGCAGTACCAGGACAAGCTTGCACAGGCGATTCTTCGCGGCATCAAGCAATATTTCGCAAAGAATCCGCCGCTTGCAAGGCCTATCCTGGCCGCTGTGGAAAAGTAAATCCGGCTAATAAGTGTCAGGGCGGTCTAAGCCCTGCGCAGAGGCGATTCCGCCTACGCCCTGCGCAGGCGGGTGCGGAAAAATTCAAAGATCAAAGGCGCCAGCGAGATCGCGACAATCAGCAGGATCACAGCGCTCAGGTTTTGACGCACAACGGGAATGTTTCCCAGAAAATAACCTGCGTACACCAGGGACACCACCCAGACCAGGGCGCCAATGACCGAAAAGCTCATAAACCGACGGTAACGCATGTGACCCACCCCCGCGACAAATGGCGCGAAGGTCCTGACCAAAGGCAGAAAGCGCGCGATGATCACCGTCTTGCCGCCGTGGCGTTCGTAGAATGAATGGGTATAGTCAAGCGCTTTGCGATTAAACCATCGAGAATCCTCCCATCTGAATACACGCGGCCCCAGGTATCGTCCAATCCAGTAATTGCAGTTGTCACCCAGCAAGGCGGCGCATATCAATGTCGCCATCAAGGCATGAACATCCATGCCCGCCGCGGCCCAGAGCGCGCCTGCGACAAAAAGCAGGGAGTCCCCGGGGAGAAAAGGGGCAATCACCAAACCTGTTTCGCAGAAAACAATCAGAAACAGCAACAAATAGATCTGCGGACCGTATTGCTGCAACAGGATGGATAGATGTTTGTCCAAATGCAGCAGAATATCGACAAGTGTGAATAGAATTTCCATTGCGCTATTTTACCTACGCAGCCATTGGCATACCTAGCTTGATTTGCGCGCCTGTCGTTTGCACTCCTGTGGTTTGCGCTCCGATACCTACCCATCATTGTCTGCGCGCCTGTGTTTTCACATTCTTGATTTGCCAGAAAAATAAGGCCGGTGGTTTTGTTATGGCCGACGGTATTTATCCGACGATATTTGTAATACTCTCGGCTATTAATTCCAAGTAATCGGCCCAGAGAGCGCCCAACACACCCATGTCCCGCATTAAACTGCTCTCCGATACACTGATCAGCCAGATCGCGGCGGGAGAAGTCGTCGAACGTCCAGCGTCGGTATTAAAGGAGTTGCTGGAGAACAGCCTGGATGCGGGCGCCACCGAGGTCACGGTCAATCTCGCCGAGGGTGGGGTCAAAGAAATTCGCGTCACCGACAATGGCCTCGGCATGGAGGATGCGGATCTCACTCTGGCGCTACGGCGGCATGCAACCAGCAAGATCGCGTCCCTTGGTGATTTGGAGAATGTGCGGTCGCTGGGGTTTCGCGGCGAAGCGCTCGCCAGCATTGCCTCGGTGGCGCGGGTGGCTATCACCACGCGCACCGGGGATGCGCGCCATGGCGCTTCGATTCGAAGCGAGGGTGGTCGCGAGGAGGCGATCGAGCCTGCCAGCGCGGCACCGGGGACCACCGTCACGGTCAAGGATCTGTATTTCAATACGCCCGCTCGGCGAAAATTCCTGCGTACCGAAGCCACCGAGTTCGCTCATTGCGATGACGTGTTTCGCCGTATTGCCCTGGTGCGCCCGGATGTCGCCTTTGTCTTGCGCCACAACGGCAGGGTCAGTCTGCACCTGGTCGCTGCGGACCGGGCAAAACGTGTTGAGTCGCTCCTCAACACGGCGTTCGTCACCGCGGCAAGGTCACTCGATGAAGCCACGCAGGGGATGCGCATCACCGGATTCGCGGGATCTCCAGGGGAGACCCGAGCTGATCGCGACGCGCAGTATTTTTTCGTCAATGGCCGCTATGTGCGTGACAAGGTGATGGCCCACGCGGTGCGCGAGGCCTATCGCGACATGCTGCACGGCAATCGCCACCCTTGCTATACGCTTTTTCTGGATATCGATCCTGCCAGCGTGGACGTCAATGTGCACCCGGCAAAAACGGAGATTCGCTTTCGCGACTCGCGCGCAGTGCATCAATTTATTTTTCACGCGCTATCCAAGGCCTTGTCGGCGAGCGCCGGTAATGCGCCTGCCGCCCATGCGAGGCCAGTGGCCATGGAAGCACAATTTTTCACCGCCGGACGCTCGACTGTGCAAGGCACACTGGGCGTCGCAGAACCCGTAGCCCGCTACCTGTCGATGTTCAGCGAATCCCGCGACCATAGCAACAATGCCATGCTTGCCGCAGCAACGCAGGCATTGCGCCCAGCGGCCGCGGGCCTGGGCACGGGCGCGGGTGACAATCCTCCCCTGGGGTACGCGATCGCTCAGCTTCATGGAATTTACATCCTGGCGCAAAACACCGCAGGCCTGGTGCTGGTGGACATGCACGCCGCGCACGAACGCATCGTCTACGAGGGCCTGAAAACCTCATTCGACAATCGCGCCGTCGAGACTCAAAAGCTGCTTATTCCCGCAACTTTGAATCTGGATCCGCTGGATATCGCGACAGCGGAAGAAAATGGTCAGACGCTTGGTGAACTCGGATTCGAAATCGCGCCCTTGACGCCGACCACGCTCGCAGTTCGCGCCCTGCCGGGGATGCTGGCTGGTGGTGACATCGGCGACATGGTGCGAACCGTGCTGCGCGAAATACGTGAATTTGGCGCAAGCCGGGCATTGACCGAACGCCGGGATGAACTCCTGTCGTCGATGGCCTGCCACGGTGCGGTTCGCGCCAATCGCAACCTGACGCATCCAGAAATGAATGCGCTGTTGCGTCAAATGGAAGAAACCGAACGCTCCGGACAATGCAATCATGGGCGGCCGACCTGGTTTCAGATGAGCCTGGCTGATCTGGACAAGCTTTTTATGCGCGGACGCTGAATTCTCCGTGAGTGATACCAAGGCAGGCAACACGGTGCTCCTCATGGGGCCCACTGCCAGTGGCAAGTCCCGACTCGCCATGGCGCTTGCCGCGCGCTTTCCGCTGGAAATCATCAGCGTCGATTCGGCGCAAGTCTATCGCGGTATGGATATCGGCACGGCCAAACCCGATGCAAGGGAACTCGCCGAAGTTCCCCATCACCTCATCGACATCATTGATCCCACCGAGGCCTATTCGGCGGCGCGGTTTCGCGAAGATGCCCTTCGCTTGATTGGTGAGATACATGCTCGTCACCGCGTTGCGTTGCTAGTGGGCGGCACCATGCTCTACTTCAAGGCTTTGCGCGATGGCCTGTCAAATCTGCCCGCGGCAGACCCCGTTATTCGCGAGGATATCAATGCTGAAGCCGCTCAGCGCGGCTGGCCGGCGCTGCATTCTGATCTGTCGAGGATCGACCCGGTGGCCGCCGCTCGAATCAAGATCGGTGACACCCAACGTATCCAGCGCGCGCTAGAGATCTACCGGATTACCGGAACGAGCCTTTCAAATCTGATCGGCGAGGCGCGCGATATAGATACGCCATTTCGCGCACTGAGCATCGCTCTGATGCCTGCAGATCGCGCTCGCCTGCATCTGGATATCGCCGATCGCATGAAGAGGATGTTGCGGGCCGGGCTGCTAGAGGAGTTGCGCGCATTGCGAGAGCGCTTCCCTTTGGAGGCCAGGATGCCCGCCATGCGCTGCGTCGGCTATCGACAGGCCTGGGAGCATCTGGATGGCAAGCTCTCTCTGGGAGAGATGCTCGAGCGGGCTACCATTGCCACACGCCAGCTCGCCAAGCGCCAACTCACCTGGCTACGAGCCACGCCGGATTTGCATCCGCTGGACTGCGCAGATACGGCACAAACGGGAAAAGCTATCGCTTTAATCTATGCGCATACCGGCGTGACGGCAACTGAAGGCTGATTAGCCTTCAGTTGCCCAAGCTCAGCTTACTTGCTGCCCCAAGGCTTGATCGCTGCTTTGAGCTTCTCGTAACCCTCTATATAGCGCGGACGATTGCCAGCGTATACGCGGTCGAAGGTATCCAATTGCGCGTCCAGCCAGGTGGCGAGTTCCTTGTTTCCCGGGTTCGCCGCCTTGTAGGCTTCGTTAATCAGCACGAAATGAATACGCGGGTCGTAGGGCTGCTTGGTGCCGCCCTCGGACTCATCCCCCGCCAACAGGCGCAACAGCATCGCATCAGCCGAACCCAGTGTTTGTTCGTAAATCGGCTCGCCCACCATGCGGTACATGACGCTGGTCATGTCCTTGCCGTTTTTCATCGTAAAACCCATATCGCTCCACACTTTGTTCATGTCCATGCCAGTCTTCGCATGGTCAAGAATCATCTGGCCCCAACTGCGCAGAAAATCCGGCGCATCGGCCATCAAGTCGGTGAGGCGGTCGCCATCGAGGTCGGTCGCGTACACAATGCAACCTCTTTGCTGGACCATATCGTGCAACAACAGGCCAAAATTGGTGTCAGAGATGTGCTCGTAAATGTCTCCGCCCCAATTCTCCATGCCAGCTTTGAAATCCTTTGGTAGCAACGCTACGATCGCGTCGACATTGTCCTTGTGCTCCTCGTAAGCATCGACGGAATAACGCCGTTTGAGCTGGAACTTGGTGCCACGGAGCAAATAGCGAAAAATGCCGGCGTTGACAGCATCTTCCTTAGCCTGGGTCGGTTTGGTTGCAACGCGACCGATCTGTCCCGTCTCGTGCACCATTTTCAGGAACAGGCGCGCTGCATAGGCCATGCGCAACCCCGGTGTGTTCATCTCCGAGTGGATGTTGCCGGTAGCCCTGTCGACCGCAAATTTCTTGTTGTCTTGCGAATACGGCAGACCCGGCATGAAGCGGATGCTGGTGATGGTGCCGTAGGGCCGAACATTGCAATACACGCCCGCAGCGGTACGCAGCGGCGCATTGGCCGACTTGCCGTTCACCACCACTTTCTTGCCGTTCTCGTTCACCAAGAAGTCACCTGCCGTTGACCATTTCAGCGCGGTGTATTCAAGCTTGCCGAACCAATCCAGCGAAACCAATTTGGTGTCGTGGCGAAACTGCGCCATCATCGGCACGCCCAGGAAGGGCAGGCCCAGAACGTCCAGCGCCATCAGCGTGCCGTTCAAGGCGAACATATCCGTGAAGGCATGCGCAACCGGCTTCACGCCGCCTGCGGAATTGCCACCTTCCCAGATGATCGCATCGGTGCAGCCATGCGGCTGGATTTTCGAGCGCGTGTAGAGGCCATCGAGCAGTTTGAACAGATCGCCGCTTTGCTCTTCTTTGGCGATTTTTACAAGGTCCCGATTCTGTGACATTTCATTCTCCGTTAAGTGAAAAAACGGCGGGCTAAGCCGCCGTTTTTTTATTTCAATAAGCGCATAAGCAAACTAGTAAGCGCATAAGCAACCTAATACGACCTTAAACCATGAGTGGCACGATCAATAGCGCCACGATGTTTATGATTTTGATCAGGGGATTCACCGCCGGGCCCGCGGTGTCCTTGTAAGGGTCGCCCACGGTATCGCCGGTTACGGCAGCTTTGTGGGCATCCGAACCCTTGCCACCAAAGTGCCCGTCTTCGATGTACTTCTTCGCATTATCCCAGGCACCACCGCCAGTGGTCATGGATATGGCAACGAACAGGCCAGTCACGATAGAACCCATCAGTACGCCGCCCAAGGCCTGTGGCCCCAAGGTGAGACCAACAACAATAGGCACCAGCACCGGCAGTAACGACGGCACCATCATTTCCTTGATCGCCGACTTGGTCAGCATGTCCACCGCGCGGCCGTACTCCGGCTTTGCTGTTCCTTCCATGATTCCGGGAATCTCCCTGAACTGGCGGCGCACTTCCACCACCACGCTGCTTGCCGCGCGGCCCACCGCTTCCATGGCCATTGCACCAAAGAGATAGGGAATCAATCCACCGATAAGCAGTCCTATCACCACCATGTGATTGGAAATATCAAAGGTCAGCACTTTGCCCGCGTGTTCCAGGGCATGCGTGTAATCGGCGAACAGCACCAGTGCCGCAAGACCGGCCGAACCGATCGCATAGCCCTTGGTGACCGCCTTGGTGGTGTTGCCTACGGCATCCAGCGGATCGGTAATGGCGCGCACCGAATCCGGCATTTTGGCCATCTCGGCGATGCCGCCGGCGTTGTCGGTAATGGGGCCATAGGCGTCCAGGGCAACGATGATGCCGGTCATCGAGAGCATCGAGGTCGCGGCAATGGCTATGCCATACAAACCGGCCAATTGATAGGCCAGGAGGATCGACACGCATACCGACAGCACCGGCCATGCGGTGGATTTCATCGACACGCCAATTCCGGCGATGATATTGGTGGCGTGACCGGTGGTGCAGGACTGCGCCACGTGACGCACAGGCGCGTATTCGGTGGCGGTGTAGTACTCGGTAATGACTACCATCAACCCGGTCAGCACCAAACCGATAACCGTCGCGCCATACAGGTGGATCACACCTATAGTGGTCGCCTTGCCGGAGATGTCGAAGGTGACCTGCTTCAACACATCACCCATAATCCACTCGGTAAGCGGATAGAACGCGATCAAGGCCAGCACACCGGCAACGATCAGCCCGCGATACAAGGCGCTCATGATTTTTTTGCCGGGGATGATTTTGACGAACATGCAACCGATAACCGAGGCAATAATAGCGAAGCCGCCCAGCACCAGCGGATAGATGACCGCCGCGTCCGTATTGGTTTTGACAACCAGCGCGCCCAGAATCATGGTCGCGATCAGGGTTACCGCGTAGGTCTCAAACAGGTCGGCCGCCATGCCGGCGCAGTCACCAACGTTGTCGCCCACGTTATCGGCGATCACCGCAGGATTGCGCGGGTCATCCTCGGGAATGCCGGCTTCCACTTTGCCCACCAGGTCGGCGCCCACGTCGGCGCCCTTGGTGAAGATCCCCCCGCCCAATCGCGCGAAAATCGAAATCAGCGAACCACCGAATCCAAATCCAATCAGAGGTTTGAGGACGTCCGACAGTGGCATATTGGGCTGTGCCGCCACCAGATAAACGTAAAAACCGGCAACCCCGAGCAGGCCCAGGCCGACTACCAGCAATCCGGTAATCGCACCACCGCGGAACGCCACGTTGAGGGCTTCGTTCAAGCCGGTACGAGCAGCTTCGGCGGTGCGCACATTGGCGCGCACCGAAATATTCATACCGATATAACCGGTGGCCCCGGACAGGATGGCACCGATTGCGAAGGCAATCGCTGTGGTGCCACCCAACATGGGCCAGATAGCCACGAACAGAACCACCCCAACAATAGCGATGCTGGTGTACTGACGGTTGAGATAGGCCATAGCGCCGGTTTGAATCGCAGCCGCAATTTCCTGCATGCGCTCGTTTCCGGCGGGCTGCTTAAGAATCCAACTTCTCGAATACCAACCATAAGCGATCGCGAACACGGCGCAGCCGAGCACGAACCAGAGTGCTGAAGACATACCTACCTCCACTGATGCAGGCCCAGGACGGGCCCGACGTTTTTGACAAAGCGCGCGATTATAACCGCCGACGGGCGATTTTCGCGAACCCCCTCATGTCGGTAGGCGCGATTCAAAGTGATGTGGTGGTGATCAAACAGCAAGCTTATCGCCCTGGGTCGTCGCGCGCAACGTGCAGATCAACGCCTGGGCAGACCCGGGCTTCGAGCATTACATCCGTATCACCGCTGGCAGCACCGAGCAAAACCGTGCGTGCCTTGCGGCTTTGAAGGAGACGCTGGCGCAGGCCGGAGTGTAACGCCGCGACGCCGGTGAAAAAATGCCTCACGTCTGTGATCTCGCCGTTGATCGTCGCAGCGTCAAAGACATTTGAGGTATACAATTTGGCCATATGTCCTCAGAAAAAGCAGCGTCATGGAAATCGCGCATTCGGTGGAACAGGTGCTGGGCGGAAGGGCAACACTCAAGCTATTGCCACAAACCGGAGGTCAGTGGCACACGCTGATTGAAGCCGGACTGCCCGCGGGAGCGCTTGAGTCGCTCAAACAGGCGACATCGCTGTCCGATTCCCAGCTGGCCTCGCTTCTCGGCGTAAGCGGAAAAACGCTGCAACGTGCGCGCGCATCCCGCGAACGCTTGGATAGCGTTACCAGCGATCGAATATTTCGCACCGCCCGTCTGGTTGCACTCGCTGGTGAGGTGCTGGAGGACAATGAACGTGGAATAGCCTGGCTCGGTCGCTCGCAAATTGGCCTTGGCGGCTGCGTTCCGTTCGCGCTCATGACCACCGAAGCCGGCTGCACGCAGGTCGAACAACTGTTGCTGCGAATCGAACACAGCGTCTACGCTTGAGATACGGCTACCGAATCGTCAAACGGCGCCAGGCCAGATTTGCGTTCACCGGCGAAGGCGCCCGGCTCTCAGGCGGACGCTGGAACAGCCCAGGCCTGCGCGCGGTTTATCTTTCTTCCACCTTGTCGCTTGCCGCCATGGAGACCTTCGTTCACCTGGGCGAGGACGCGGTGCGATTGGACTTTGTTTATTTCGAGATAGCGATTCCGGCTAATGTGACAATCACAATGCCAGGCCCCATGCCCAAAGGCTGGCGCGACGAACCACCAGGCAATGCATCAATGCACTTGGGGGATCATTGGTTGCGGGCGGGGAAATCCGCTTTGCTCGAAGTCCCTTCGGCAATCATCCCATCGGAGAAAAATTTGATCCTGAATCCCGGCCATGCCGATAGCGCCAAACTTCGACGCGGCGTCGCGCGCGCGTTTCAATTCGATTCGAGGATGTGGAAATAAAAAATCGAATCCGCCCCTCGCTGGCCAGATCAGATTATCGTTTGACTTAGAACGTCGACGAAGCGATCACACTTCTCTTAAAGTGCCTGTCGGAGGTGCCATGCCTCGAGCGCCGGCGGAATGTCAGCCAGCGCAGGGAGCATTTCCACACCGGCTATGCTTCTTCGGCTTCGCTGCCACAACCCGCCGCCTGCCCATAATCCAATCGCAGGATCGAGTTGGCGGCGAAGGTCTGCGAGGCTGGCCAATGCAGCGTTGATCTGAATGGCAGGGCTGAAGGAGATGCCCACCACATCGGCTGAGTGGGCGATTGCCGCCTGCGAAATTTCGCGAGCCGGAGTCTGCACCCCCAGCGAGACGCATTGCGCGCCCTCCACGGCCAAGCATGCATGCGCCATCAACAGGCCCAGCTGGTGCTCTTCTCCGGGAAGCGTTGTCAGCAGAATCCGCGGCCGACCGGTGGAGTGGGGGATGGAGCCGATGGCATGCCGCAAAAGATGTTGCACCTGCTCGGTGTAGAAATGCTCTTCGAAAATTGCGATGCGACCCTGCACCCATTCCGCGCCCACCATCATGTTGAGCGGCGCGATCACTTCGGTGACGAATCGTTTGAGCCCCAGGCGCAACAGCGTCATGCCCAGATATTCCCGCAATTCGACCGCCTGATGGGTTTTAATCAGCGCAAGGACTTCCCGAGACTGGGCTGACATGGCTGGTGTGGATTCTTCCCCGCCTTGAACGTCCTGGAGGTGGGCGGACAGCACCTCAAGGGATGCCGCCACGATTTTTCCGGGGCGGATACCCTGGTCAATCAGGCGCCGGATCAGTCGCAATCTATCGATCTGCTCCGCTGGGTAACAGCGCTCGCCGTTGGCATCTCGGCGGGGTTGGGGGAATCCATATCGTCGCTCCCAGACACGCAATGTGTCTTTGGACAGACCGGTTTCCCGCTCCACCACGCTGATATTCACTGAAAAATCAGTGTCTTCTGCTGCGTTCATATTTGTCCTAGACAAACAGTAATTTAATAGCTAATATATTCGAATTCTAGCTTAAATTATCATTTTTGACTAGGACAAAATAGCCACTCACTCAACTCTAGGCATCGATATTATTGTCGTTCCCTCGCATGCCTAACCCGAAAGGACGAGAGTCATGAATGCTCCAGACCGGTTTGCTCTTCCCGATATACAGTCCCTCGCGGACTTGCGCAATCAGCCGATCAACCGGGTTGGTATCAAGGGACTGCGTTACCCGGTGCGCCTGCAAATGGCAGACGGCAGCGTGCAATCGACTGTGGCGCGTATCGCCATGACGGTGGCCCTTCCCGCCGAAGTCAAGGGCACACATATGTCGCGATTCGTCGAGGTGCTGGAGAGCACCGACATTGCGCTAGATTTTGCGTCCTTGCGCAACATCACGATGCAGATGCTCTCCCGGCTGGGGGCTGTAGAGGGTGATATCGAGTTCGCTTTCCCCTGCTTTATCCGCAAGGCCGCTCCTGTCTCTCGCGTGCAAAGCCTGCTTGACTACGACGCCGTTCTGCGCACCGCGGTGCGGCAGGGCAGTGGCTATGCCGTCGAGGTGGAAGTGTGCGTCGCCGCGACCAGCCTGTGCCCCTGCTCAAAGGAGATTTCCGAATACGGTGCGCATAACCAGCGCTCGCACATCATCATTGCTGCTGAACTTGGCGCCGACATGGCAATCGAAGAACTGGTGCGCATTGCCGAAGAGGAGGCCTCGTGCGAGGTCTATGGCCTTTTAAAACGGCCCGATGAAAAATACGTTACCGAGCGCGCCTACGACAATCCCAAGTTCGTCGAAGACCTGGTGCGCGATGTCGCGGCGCGACTGAATGCGGAGCCGCGCATTGAGCGCTATACGGTAACCGCCGAGAATTTCGAATCCATCCACAACCATTCGGCGTTCGCCGAGGTAACACGCGACAAGCGCGCGAAAGGCGAAACAACCGCAAGCACCGGGACGGCTGCGTGAGCCTCACCAACCTGGCCATGAGCTGGACCGAACAGGGTCTGGTGCCGGACGCGGCCATACGCGCGGGCATACGCCGGTTGCTGCGCCAGCGCAAACAGCAGATCAGCGCGGCAGACGCCGAGGCGGCCGCGATTGCAACCGAAGCATTCATTGCCGCGATGGACAAGGCGCCCATTGCACTCGTCCCCGACAAAGCCAACGAGCAACACTATGAAGTCCCGGCCGATTTTTATGCCATTGCCCTGGGGCAGCACCGCAAATACAGCTCCTGTTACTGGGGAGCTGACAACACCAGCCTCGATGCCGCCGAAGCGATGGCGCTGTCGCTGACCTGCCGGCATGCAGAACTGGACAACGGGCAGGACATCCTGGAATTAGGCTGCGGCTGGGGCTCGTTGACCTTGTGGATGGCAGAGGCCTATCCGGGTTCGAGAATCACCGCAGTGTCGAATTCGGTTTCGCAACGGGAACACATACAGGGTGAGGCGGCGCGGCGCGGGCTGATGAATGTCGAAGTCATTACCTGCGACATGAACAGATTCGATATCGATGCGCACTTCGATCGCGTGGTGTCGGTGGAGATGTTCGAGCACATGCGCAACTGGCGCGCGTTGTTCGGCCAGGTTTGCGGATGGTTGAATCCTGGCGGCAAATTCTTCATGCACGTTTTTGCGCATCGCCTGGTGCCCTATGCCTTCGAGGCGCTCGACGACAGCGACTGGATGAGCCGGCATTTCTTTGCCGGCGGCATGATGCCCAGCGACGATCTGGCCTGCCGTTTCCAGGAACATCTGCGCCTTGCTGAACGCTGGCGCTGGGATGGCCGGCATTACGCGAAAACGGCGGAGGCCTGGCTTGACAATGTCGACGCGCGCCGCGCCGATGCGCTGCGCGTGCTCGGCGATGTCTATGGCGCAGATCACGCGCAACAGTGGCTGCAGCGCTGGCGGATTTTTTTCATGGCCTGCGCGGAGCTGTTCGGCTGCGACGAAGGCCAGGAGTGGTGGGTGAGCCACTACCTGTTTGAGCGTCTGCCCAAACCCGGCGACGGCGCGGCGGCCGGGCAACCTGCATCAGCCCGTGCCTGAACAACGGTCCCCTGCCGTGTCGAGCTGGATCAACGTCATCGCGTTCCAGATCGGCTGGTTCGCCAGCATCCTCAGTGCGGCCAATGGCATGCCCTGGATTGCAGCCATCGCCGCGCTGGCAGTGGCGGCTTTTCACCTTGCTTCAGCGCGCCATCCAGGCGAGGAATTCAAGCTGGTGCTGGCCGCCACTCTCCTCGGCGCACTCTGGGAGAACGCGCTGGCGCTGGCTGGCTGGACCGGTTTCTCGGGGGGGGTGCTCATAGAGCGCACCGCGCCGCTGTGGATGGTGGCGCAGTGGGCGATGTTCGCCACCACACTCAATCTCAGTCTGTCCTGGCTGAAGGGCAGGCTTTTTCTGGCGGCGTTGTTCGGCGCAGTCGGCGCACCGCTGTCCTACACGGCCGGTGAACGGCTGGGCGCAATCCAGATTCTCGATCGCGAATCGGCATTGACCGCGCTGGCCATTGGCTGGGCGGTGCTGACACCGCTTCTGCTTCTACTCGCACGCCGATGGAACGGTTACCCCGTTGGCGTCAAGCCTTTGCCTATTACAAGGGGGCATCATGCTTGAACCATCGGCGTTGTTGCACGTGGCGGCTGTGCTGGCGATACTCGCGCTGGTCGCCTGGACGGTGAGTGTCGTCAAACATGACACCAGTATTGTCGACAGCTTCTGGGGGCTGTATTTCCTGGTCGGGCTCGGCGCCTACGCCTTGTCGGTGGCGGCCGAGAGTCCGCGGGCAATGCTGGTACTGGCGTTGGCGACGGCCTGGGCGCTGCGGCTGACGCTGCACATCACCATCCGCAACTGGGGCGAACCCGAAGACCGCCGGTATCAGGCCATCCGCGCGCGCAACCAGCCAGGTTACGCGTGGAAGAGTTTGTATCTTGTATTCGGACTGCAGGCCGTGCTGGCATTCATCATCGGGATGCCGCTGTTTGCCGCGGCGGGCGCGTCTGCCCCGCTCAATGTCATCGATCTTGCCGGTGTCGCGCTCTGGGTCATCGGCTTCGCTTTCGAAGCAATCGGAGATTGGCAGCTCACGCGCTTTCGACGCGACCCATCCAGCCGAGGACGGGTCATGGACAAAGGCCTCTGGCGCTACACACGCCATCCCAATTACTTTGGCGAGGCGGCGCTTTGGTGGGGCTTTTACTGCTTTGCCCTGGCTGCGGGCGCATGGTGGGCCTTGTTCGCGCCGCTTCTAATGACCTTCCTGCTGCTCAAGGTGTCCGGCGTGGTGCTGCTTGAGAAAGACATGGGCGAGCGCCGCCCCGGTTATCGCGATTACGTGGCGCGCACCAACGCTTTTTTCCCCGGAGTGCCGCGCTCATGAAACCCGCAGTGGTAGCCCTGATGTTGTTCGCGCTGCAATCCGGTCCTGTTGCCGCGCAGGCGGCGCGCGTCTGGGACTTCCGGGTCACTCTGGATGAATCCTCGATAGGCTCCCATCGCTTCACTCTGGGGAAACAGGGCGAGGAGTCTGAACTGGTGAGCGAGGCGCGCTTTGATGTAAAGCTTCTTTTCTTCACCGCTTACCGGTATGCGCACCGCGCCGCCGAGCGTTGGCGCGGCAATTGCCTGGTCGGCCTGGATTCGCGCACCGACGATAATGGAAAGCAACTTGCCGTCTCGGTGGGACGCGCTTCGCTCGATGGGTGCGTGATGAGCTATGCCTACTGGAACCCGCTGATCCTGCGCCAGCCGCGCCTGCTCAATGCCCAGACCGGTGAAATCGAGCCGATCAGCGTTGCGGCCATGGGTGATGACACCATGCAGGTTCGCGGCGCCGCTGTAGCGGCGAAACGGTATCGCATCAGCGGACCGAAGAATCCCATCGATCTGTGGTATTCCCCAGGAGGTGAATGGCTCGCGCTCGAGTCCACCCTGGAGGGCGGGCGGCGCCTGCGCTACCGCCTCGAACCGGAGGTGCGCCAATGAAGGCGGCCCGTCCCTTGAGTGTGGTGGCGCGCTGGTTCGACAACCGCGCAGTCGATGCTGCAGCCGGCGGCAATGCCGGACTCGCGGGCAGCGTCGACTGGATGCGCGTGGTGCCGTTCATCGCGCTGCATCTGGCCTGCCTGGCGGCATTCGCCGTCGGTACCAGTGCCACCGCGCTGTGGATTGCAGCGGGCCTCTATCTGGCACGCATGTTTGCCATCACAGGTTTCTACCACCGCTATTTTTCGCACCGCGCGTTCCACACCACTCGCACTGTGCAATTCCTGTTTGCCCTTCTCGGGGCAACCGCGACGCAACGCGGCCCGCTGTGGTGGGCCTCGCACCACCGGCATCACCACCTGCACGCCGACGACGAAGAAGACGCGCATTCGCCGCACCGTCATGGATTTGTATGGGCGCACGCCGTCTGGTTCCTGTCGCGGCGCAATTTCGCCACGCGCGAAGATTTGATTGGCGATCTCACCGGCTATCCGGAACTGCGCTTTCTGGACCGCTTCGATGTGATTGCCCCTGCCGTGCTTGCGGTCAGCCTGTATGCGCTTGGAGAGTGGCTTGCCCAGACTTATCCGGAGCTGGGCACCAACGGCCCGCAATTGGTGGTCTGGGGTTTTTGCATCTCCACGGTGGTGCTCTATCACGCAACTTTCACCGTGAATTCGCTCGCCCACAGTGTGGGCCGCCGGCGTTACGCGACACGCGACCGTTCGCGCAACAACTGGTGGCTGGCCATTTTCACCCTGGGCGAGGGCTGGCACAACAATCATCACCATTTCCCGGGGGCGGCGCGCCAGGGATTTTTCTGGTGGGAGATCGACCTGACTTACTACGGGTTGCGCCTGATGGCGATGCTCGGCCTGATTACCGATCTGCGACCGGTGCCCGCTGCGATGCTGCACGCGAGGACTGTGCAACCGGGAAGTGAATCTTGAAAATCGCCATCGTCGGCTCAGGCATTGCGGGCAATGTCGCCGCCTATCACCTTGCGCCCGATCACGACATCACCGTCTTCGAGGCCGGCAGTCATGTAGGCGGCCACACGCATACGCATGAAATCGAACAGCAGGGCCGCCGTTATGCGGTGGATACCGGTTTCATCGTGTTCAACGACTGGACGTATCCCAATTTCATTTCACTGCTCAATCAGCTGGCTGTGGCAAGCCAGGAGTCCGCCATGAGCTTTTCGGTGCAGGACGAGAGGGCCGGCATCGAATACAACGGCACCTCGTTCAATACCCTGTTCGCGCAACGCTCAAACCTGGTCAGGCCGTCGTTCTGGCGCATGCTTCGCGACATCGTTCGCTTCAATCGGGAAGCGCCTGAACTGCTCAAGGAGGAAGGCGACGCGCGCAGTTTAGGAGAGTACCTCCAGGCAGGGCGCTATTCGCGCGAATTCATCGAACGCTACATCATTCCCATGGGCGCTGCGATCTGGTCGACCGATCCGCAAAGCATGCAGTCCTTCCCGGCGAAATTTTTTGTGCGGTTTTTTCACAATCACGGCATGCTCTCGGTGAATGACCGGCCCCGCTGGCGAGTGATACGAGGCGGCTCGGCGCGCTACGTCGAGAAGCTGACGGCCGGCTTTCGCGACCGCATCCGCCTCAATACACCGGTGCAATCGATACGTCGCGTTTCCGGTGGAGCACTTGTCAAAACAGAAGGGCGCGAAGCGGAGCGCTTCGACGCGGTGTTTCTGGCCTGCCACAGCAATCAGGCGCTGGCGATGCTCAGTGATGCCAGCGTGCCCGAGCGCGAAGTGCTGGGTGCGATTGCCTATCAGGAAAATGAAGCGGTGCTGCATACCGATACCCGGCTGTTGCCCAGGCGGCGCCTTGCCTGGGCCGGATGGAACTACCACGTGCAGGATGAGGCGGCTGCCGGCAATCACCGCGTCGCGCTCACCTACAACATGAATATTCTTCAATCGCTGGATGCGCCGGAACCGTTTCTGGTCACCCTCAATCGCACCGCAGCCATAGCCCCTGAGAAAATCATCCGGCGCATCCGCTATGAACATCCGCTGTTTACGCGCGCCTCCGTGGTGGCGCAGGCCCGCCAGCAGGAAATCAATGGCCCCTTGTCCACCTATTTCTGCGGCGCGTATTGGAACAACGGGTTTCACGAAGATGGCGTGGTCAGCGCCCTGGCGGCATTGGGACATTTCAGGGAAAGGGCAGGCGATGCACAGCGCGCTCTACATCGGGCAGCTTAGGCACCGGCGGTATTCGCCGCGGATGCATGAGTTCAGCTATTCGCTCTACATGAGCTACCTGGATCTGTCCGAGCTGGATCAAGTGTTTGCCGGCCGGTGGTTTTGGTCGCATCGACGTGCAGCGTTCGCCTGGCTCAAACGCGAGGATTACCTGGGCGACCCCGACAAATCCATCGACCAGGCGGTGCGCGACAAGGTGGAGATAGAAACCGGCAATCGGCCGCAGGGGCCGATACGCCTTCTTACCCACCTGCGCTATTTCGGCATTGGCTTCAATCCGGTCAGTTTTTATTACTGCTTCGATGCCGCCGGCGAGCGCATCGAAACCATCGTCGCCGAGATCACCAACACGCCATGGAAGGAGCGGCACGCCTATGTGCTGTGTGAGCCGCAAAAGGGCAGCAGCGGCCAGGTGAGTCGCTACCGCATGGCAAAAAAATTTCATGTTTCGCCTTTCATGCCCATGGAGTTGGAGTACGACTGGTGCTTCGGCCGCCCCGGCGAATCGTTGGGGGTACACATGGTCAATCTTCAGGCGGGACGAAAAGTGTTCGATGCCACCCTGATACTCAAGCGCGAGGAAATCGGCGCCGCCAGCCTGGCCAAAGCGCTGATCAATTTCCCGTTGATCACCTTGAAGGTGGTTGCGGCTATTTACTGGCAGGCGCTCAGGCTTTGGGCGAAGCGCATTCCCTTTCATCCTCATCCATCCAGGCGTGCCGATGAAGGGCACACCAAAATTACCGAAGGCATTGCACCATGAACACCCAACTGCTGCGCACACAAACCTATCCTGGCATCGTCGCGGCGAAAAAACCAAGGCCGCGAATGCTTGACGGCCTGGCCCGGCGCGCCGTACACGCCAGGCTGCGGCAGCTTGAAAACGGCGAACTGACGATTCGCGACGGCCGGCAAACATTCAGCTTCAGCTATGGGCGCCGCACCGGCAGCTGTGATCTCAGCGCCACCATTGAGGTCCACGATGCGCGCTTCTACGCGGATATGGCCTTTGGCGGCTCGATTGGGGCAGGCGAAGCCTACATGCTGGGTTGGTGGTCGGTCGATGATCTGACTTCGCTGGTGCGCATACTGCTTTGCAATCGCAGCGTGCTCGATGGCATGGAAGGTGGCATCGCACGCCTTACCGCACCGCTGCAGAAAGCGTTGCACTGGCTCAACCGCAATACCCGTGAAGGGTCGCGCCGCAATATCTCGGCACACTACGACCTGGGCAATGACTTCTTTCGCCTTTTCCTCGATCCCACCATGATGTATTCGAGCGCCATTTTCGAGCGGCCGGAGATGACGCTGGAAGACGCGCAGGTGGCGCGCCTGGAACGCATCTGCAGGAAGCTGCAGCTCAAGCCCACCGACCACCTGCTTGAAATCGGCACCGGCTGGGGTGCCATGGCCATGCATGCGGCCGCAAATTACGGCTGCCGGGTTACCACCACCACCATTTCGCGCGAGCAATATGACTTGGCCAAGGAGCGCATTGCCCAGGCCGGCTTGTCGGATCGCATTACTGTGTTGTTGGAGGATTACCGCGATTTGTCTGATCGATATGACAAACTGGTGTCGATTGAAATGATCGAGGCGGTGGGCCATCAGTTCTACGATACCTATTTCGCGCAATGCGGAAGGCTCCTCAAGGAGGACGGGCTGATGCTGTTGCAGGCCATTACCATTGCCGATCAGCGCTACGAGGCGGCTAAACGTTCCGTGGATTTCATACAGCGCTATATTTTCCCGGGCAGCACCATACCCTCGGTGACCGCAATGCTCTGCTCCATCACCCGCTCGAGCGATATGCGCCTGGTGCACCAGGAAGACATCGGGCCGCATTACGCCACCACCCTGCGCAGGTGGCGCGAGAATTTCGAGCGCGAAAGGCAGGCAATTCTGGCTTTGGGTTACCCGGAAACATTCATGCGCATGTGGGAGTTCTACCTCTGCTATTGCGAAGGTGGATTCGAGGAGCGCGTCATCGGCAACGCACAGATGCTGCTGGCCAAGCCGGGCAACCGCAGCGTGAGGGTGTAGCAGGCGCGCACCCTCCAAGGCATGGAAATCGTTCCGGGTTTTAGATGTCTTTGCGACTGCGCAATAAGATGAGTGCCGAGCTTTCCTTCGAGCGGGCGATCTGCTGGTTCCGGCGTGATCTTCGTTTCATGGATCACGCAGCCCTCTATCATGCGTTGAGAACGTCGCGCCAGGTCTGGTGCGTATTCGTTTTCGATACCGACATCCTCGATGCGCTGCCTTCGAAAAAAGACCGGCGAGTGGAGTTCATCTGGCACTCCCTCGGTGATCTGGATGGCGTGTTGCGTGAACACGGTGGCGGCCTGATAGTGCGGCACGGCAGCGCCATGACCGAAATTCCGGCACTGGCCAGCGCGCTGAATGTCGAGGCCGTTTTTGCCAACCGCGACTACGAGCCGCAAGCCAGGGCGCGCGATGCGGCAGTGTCGGACAAGCTTGGCATCATGGGTATCGCATTCAAGACCTTCAAGGACCAGATCATCTTCGAGACCGATGAGGTGATGACGGCAACCGGTACGCCGTATTCGGTGTTCACTCCCTACAAAAATAACTGGCTTAAAAAGCTGGATGCTTTTTATCTGAAACCTTATCCGGTTGAAAAGTACACCGCATCGCTCGCCGCGCCACGCATCGCTTCACTACCGACACTGGAACAACTGGGTTTCGAAAAAACCAATCTTCTGGACATTCCGATTCAACCGGGATTGACCGGCGCCGCCACCGCATTCGAGGATTTTCTGGGCCGCATTGACGATTATGAGGAGTCCCGCAATTTTCCCGCAGTGAAGGGGCCCTCCTATCTGTCCGTGCATCTGCGCTTTGGCACGATTTCAATCCGGCGCCTTGCCGCCGAGGCCCGGACCCGCGGCGGCAAGGGCGCACAGACCTGGCTCTCGGAACTCATCTGGCGAGATTTCTATTTTCAGATCCTTAATCACCATCCTCATGTCGTCGAGCGGGCGTTCAAGCCGGATTACGACCGCATTCAGTTCGACAATGGCCCGGCGCTGCTTGCGGCATGGTGCGAAGGGCGCACCGGCTATCCGCTGGTGGATGCCGCGATGCGCCAGTTGAATGCCACGGGTTACATGCACAACCGCCTGCGCATGATCGCAGCCTCATTCCTGGTGAAAGACCTGCAGGTGCACTGGCGCCTCGGGGAGAAATACTTTGCCGACCATCTGAATGATTTTGATCTTTCCGCCAACAACGGCGGCTGGCAATGGGCGTCCTCCAGCGGTTGCGATGCGCAGCCGTATTTCCGCATTTTCAATCCGGTGACACAGTCGGAAAAGTTTGACGCCAAGGGGAAATTCATCCGGCGCTACGTGCCCGAACTGGCCAAGGTCCCGGAAAAACGCATCCACGCGCCGTGGGGCATGACGCCCGAAGAGCAGTCGAGGGTGGGTTGCATCATAGGCAGCGATTATCCGTTTCCGATTGTCGATCACGATCAAGCGCGGGCACTGACGCTTGCGCGTTATGGCAAAGTGCGGAAGTCCGCGGGCGACCCGTCCAGACCGTGACAGCGTGACTCGAACCCGTTAGGCTTCGTATTGATCCGTCGCCCATCCGTTGCGACGGGAAATTTTGCGAGGCATCGACAATGCAGGAACTGAAACATCGCGTCGGCATCATCACGCCGCCGGCCAACCCCACCGTCGAACCGGAGCTGCGCGTGCTGTTGCCACTGTCGGTGGGCATGTACACCACGCGATTGCCGGTGTTGCCCGGCGATCTGCGCGATCGCAACGCCGCCTATCCGGATCATTACGAGTCTTCGGTGCGCAGTTTTGGCTCGCTGGAACTGGAAGCGTTCTACATCGGTATGACCGGCGGCACTTATGCGCTGGGGCCGGTGAAAGACCGCGAATTTTGCGATCTATTGTCGACGTCGGCAGGCAAGCCTGTTTTCACCGCCGGGGTGGCGATACTTGAAGTTCTGAAGGCGCTGGGTTCGCACCATTTATGCCTCGTTTCGCCCTACCCGCAATGGCTCACCGATTACTCCGTGGCGTATTGGGAAGCGGCCGGATTCAAAGTGAACCCGGTGGTCAAAATGGGCGAAACCTTCCGGGCCTATGAAATGAATACTGGTGAAGTGCTTGAAGTGCTGGGCCGCGCGAAGCCAGCAGCAGGCAGCCCTGTGCTGATTTCGGGAACCGGATTGATTACCCTGCCGGCGATACTGGGTGTGGGCGCAAAATTCAAAGCGCCGATTCTGTCCTCCAATCTATGCGGCGCATGGAACCTGTTGCGCCTGATCGGCAGCGAGTCCTCCGATGCCCTTCGCGCAGTTTTGCCGCAACTGCGATTGATGCCTCGCAGTTGATGAATGCAGGTTCTCCCACGCCGCTAGACGCGATACGGGCAGTGCTCAGCCGCTCAAGCATGGGCGCGTCTCAGGTATTGCCTGCGGAGGTGAGCCATAAAGCCCGGCTCATGTTATTGGATACCATCGCGTGCATGCTCGCCGCGCGCAGCGCGCCGGAGGTACAGGCAATGGAGTCGGCGCAAAACCTGACCGAAGCAGGATCATTCCGATTCCCCGGTGGCAAGCCGCTGACAGTGCTGGGTGCCGCTGCAGTGGGCGCGATGTCCGCCACCTGGGATGAAGCCTGCGAAGGCCTGGCCTTGGCACATGGCCGGCCGGGTGTTCCCGTGATCGCCGCATTGCTGCCCTACGCAGTCACTCACAATCTATCGCTGGATACTCTGTTGCACAGCTTGGTCGCAGGCTATGAAGTCGGGGCGCGTGCCGGCGCCTGGCTGCGGATTCGCCCCGGCATGCATGTCGATGGCAACTGGCCCGCGCTCGGCGTAGCGGCAGGGTTGGCGGATGCGATGGGTTTATCCCATGGCGCCGGCTGCGCAGCGCTGGATATTGCCGCCTGCCAGTTGTCCAACAGCCTGTATCTGCCCGTGGCGCGCGGCGCCAATGCGCGTAACACCTATCTGCCGCACAGCGCATGGCTGGGCCTGTTGGCCGCCAGTGCGGCAGCAGCGGGCGTCAGCGCGCCCGAGGATGCACTGCCGCATTACGCAGAAAAATTTTCGGCGGCAGGCGAGAGTCCGGGGTTCGACGCCAAGCGCTACCTGATTCTCGATGCCTACTTCAAGCCGCACGCCGCCGTACGCCATGTGCATTACGGCGCGCAAGCGGCGAGTCTTTTGCGTGCGCGCCTCCCCGGGGGAACCACAACCATCACCGCGTTGCGATTGCACATCTACCAGGAGGCCATTACCTACTGTGGCAATCGCGCGCCGCTGCATCCCATCCAGGCCCAGTTCAGTTTGTCGTTCGGCGTTGCCGCCGCACTGATACACGGCGGTATCGAAGCCGATGTCTATCGCCAAGAAAATTTCAATGACGCAGAATTGCGTCGCCTGGAAGCATTGGTGAGCATCGCGCCTGATCTTCAACTGACTGCTGCCAATGCCCGCGGTGCGAAGCTTTTCATCGACGCCGGTGGCGTGACCTTTGAGCAGGCAGTCGGGGCGATCAAAGGCGATCCGGAGCTGCCGATGACCGGACCCGAGGTGCGTGCCAAGTTTTCGCGTTTTGTTTCGGCTCAGGTATCGGCGGCAAGTGCGGATAAATTTGCCGAGACATTGCTTTTCGGGGATCCTGCCATGAGCACAAGTGAGCTTTGGGGTTTGCTCTCGGTCCATTGAACTGGTCAAGGTTGACATGCTGCACATCCCCTGCAAGGCAGGCGCGCAGGCATTGGTGGACGTGATATCCGGCTAACTGCCGATGGCATTCGTCATCCACACGCAGGCTCTGCCGCACATGCGTTCCGGCGTCGAGGGCATCGTCGCGGACATCGACGACATCGTGAAGAAAGTGCGCTTTCCGGATTGGCAGCACACCACGCAGGACAAGCGGCTGGTGCAGAAGGAACTTCGAAAGACTTTGCTCAGGTACAGGCTGCATACCGACCAGGATCTGTTTGACCGGGCCTACGCGTATATCAAGCAGTATTACTTAGACTATTCCGTCGAATTTATTACTTTGTGAAATGGAAAATATTTAATAGGGTACGCCAATATTGACTGCAATTAGTCAATTCTTTTGAATTGGTCCTACTCCACCGCCGCCGCCTGCCGCAACCCGCTGATCATCGAAGTATTCAGCATGTGCTTGTAGAGCCTGTCGCGGTCCGCGCAGATTTCCTGCAATACCTTCAATGATGCGCGGCGCTTTTCAGGATCGAGTTCCCGCATTCGCCGCCGATTGGCATCCGACTGCGCGATGA
>CAMDFL010000048.1 GCA_945897475.1 Bordetella parapertussis | reverse complement strand
GACGACGCGCAATCACTACGTCATTCAAGAGTGAGGAAGCGGGTCGGCTCAATGGGCCGCCACCCAGTTGATTTCGCCGGGCGCGTAGAGATCGCTCCAGTCTTTTTCGATCGATTGCAAACCATCCCGTGCTTTGAGGCCATCGTAGGAGATGGCGCTGGCGAATTGAGGCTCGGCCGCGCCCTCGCCCTGCGTTGCCCGCAACAGCAGCCTTCGAAAATGGACAATCGCCAGGTCCGCCGCGCCCAGATGCTCCCTGGTTCGGTCCACTATCGTCCCCATGCTCTCCTGAACCACGATGTCCTGCCTGTTCACTCCCTTGATTCCGGTAAACGATTCCCCCGCGGACATGGCGGCACGGTCCTGCCCCCAATCGGGCAGGGACGAGGAACGAAGATAGCCGCGTTCATCGATATCACGGTCAGGGAGCATGCCAGACCAGTCAGGCAGGCCCAAGCCTTCGAGCGAATCATGCGTGGAGTATCGAATGTAGAAAAAGTGAGTGTGGGTCTCGTCGATCGGCACAAATATCTGCAAATCTCCCAAAGTGTCCGCGGACGGAAAAGTCACGTAGCAGGGAAATGCAAACGCGCTGGTACGAATGTAGACCTGACTGTCAGCGTCGACAGTGGGGGTACGAATGGCGCCATAGACAAAGCCGAAGTCGGTATCCTTGACCTTGATGCGCGGGTGCCGGTCAGTGGAGGGCCGAATCAATTGCAGGCTGACCCCTGCTCCAACCGCGGTGCTCGCCTCGGTAGCCTTTTTGCTGACAATTTCGTCCGAGTGCAAGTGGGAGGAATGAGAAGAGTCGATGGCGCCTTCCAGCGACTGCACCCAGTTCGAATGGCAGTATGCATTGACCACCACGACTTGATTTGCCGGCAGATGGAACCAGGGCAAGTCCGGAAACGGAGCCCGCTCGCCATCGTCTTCACAAATGTTCATCCAGATCAATCCACCCGCCTCGCGCACCAGCGGAGTTCTGACTTTTATCTGTTGGCGCCCTCCCACCTCGCGCTCGTTGGGCGCCTCTGCCACTCGCCCCTTGAAGTCAATCAGCCAGCCGTGGTAGATGCAACGAAGCCCCCCGTCCTCGACCCGAGCCAGGGCCAAAGAGGTCATGCGGTGAGGACATGACTCGTCCAGAGCAACCAATTGCTCACCCTTGCGCGCAACCACAAAATTCTCTCCTAATAGTCGCGCCTTTCGAGTGCACCTGTCCTTGAGGTCAGAGGCCTTCAGCACCGGATACCAGAACCGGGCCAGGAAGTTGTGCAAGGGCCTGCCGCGGCTGACCCCCGTAAGGGCCGCATTTTGTTCATGGGTGATCATCAGTTGTTCCGCCTGCTTGATTATTCCGCTGTCGCGCCTGAGGCCTTGATGACGGCCGCCCAACGCTCTCGATCCTCTTTCATGAACTGGGCCATATCCTCAGGCGTGCCGCCGCCAGGGATCATGCTCATATCCTGAAGTCGTTTCATGACTTCCGGCTGGCTCACCACCTCGGTGATCAAACTGGCCCATTTCCTTCCAACTGAGGCAGGTGTGGCGGGTGGTCCAACCATGCCCTGCCAGACGGTGGCCTGAAATTTCGGCAGGACCTCGGATATGGAGGGCACATTGGGATATTCGGGCAGTCGCTTGAGTCCCCCGACACCGAGCAGCTTCAATTTGCCGGCTTTGACATGGGTGCCCGCGGTGGCGAGTTCGCCAAACAAAACGTCCACCTGCCCCGCCAAAGTATCGGCCAAGGCAGGCGCGGTTCCCTTGTAGGGAATGTGAGTCATTTTGATACCGGCCATGGTGCTGAACAGTTCGGCGGCCAGATGCGCAGCATTCCCAATCCCCTGCGAGGCGTAGTTCAATTTGCCCGGATTGGCTCTGGCAAGAGCAATAAATTCCTGCACGGTGTTGACGGGCAATCTGGGTGGCACCACCAACACGCTGTAGCCGGTGGCCATTACCGCCGCCGGCGCCATCAGATCGGGATCGAAGTTCAATTTCTTGTACAGACTTTTGTTGGCGACAAGAGGTGGCTGTGCGGTAAAAAGCATGGTGTAGCCATCGGGAGAGGATCGAAACACGAATTCGGTGCCCACATTGCCGCCGGCGCCTGAACGGTTCTCAACGATCATGGTCTGGCCCCATTTTGTTTGCGCCCTCTCCGCCAGCAGCCGGGCAAGAAAATCCGCCCCTCCACCAGGCGGGTAAGGAACTATGATCCGCGCGCTTTGAGTGGGGTAGCTGGAGGCATCTCCCTGCGCTTGCAGCGACCCTGATATCAGGCCGAGCGCGCCAGCGGCCATGGCAGCAATCAGGACTTGACCGCGATTGAACGAATACATGAAATTCATGGAACGCTCCCAATCAGGTGACAGACCTCGGCGACGATCCCGGCGGCACTGACGAAGGTGGCTTTGCGCGGCATGTTCTCGCCACTCCCCCGAAAGGCAACGCACCGAACACAATGCAATGAAGCATACCTGATCAAGGTGATGCACTCAATGGTTTGGAGTTGGAACCAGTTTGTCAATTGCGAGCGAAATGCTGTTTCGACGGCGCCTCAGGCAGCGCAGCCGCAATGCGTACAATCCCCGGGCAACGGAATATTGCATAGGACCGTCGCAAGAAAACGCACGTCCTGAACACGGAGAACAGACTATGCAGCGCAGCCTTCAACGAATCCTGACCACACATACCGGCCACGCCACCGCGGGTGTGAACGACAATCAGGGAGACCGGATCTCGATAGCATGCAACAGTTCTGAAACCGACATCGGTCGTCGGTCTTTGTGTTCAAATCTTTGGGAGGATTCATGAAACAGTTAAGCCAAAGGGTGTGGCACGGCGCTTTCGCAGCGGCAGGCCTGATGATGGCAGCTTCGCAGGCGCTTGCCCAAGCCTATCCTGTCAAACCGATACGCATGATTGTCACGGGGGCCGCGGGCGGCATCAACGACATCATGACGCGCATCATGTCGCAGAATATTTCCAGCACCATCGGTCAGCCGCTGATCGTTGAGAACCGCCCGGGCGCGGGCGGAATCACCGCCGTTTTGTTCACCGCCAAGTCGCCCCCCGACGGCTATACGCTGGTGATGATCAATGTCGGTAGCTCATCGATCGCTCCCTGGGTCAACAAGGATCTTCCCTACGATCCGCTCAAGGACCTGGTTGGCGTCGCCGCGGTTGCCGAGGTGCCAAGCCTCGTGGCCATCCCGGACAGTCTACCGGTAAAAACGCTCAAGGAATTCATCGATTACGGCAGGGCCAATCCCGGCGCAATCAATTACGGGTCAGCCGGCATCGCCTCCGTGCCGCACCTTGCGGCAGAACTTATGTCCTTTCTCACCGGCGTAAAGATGGTGCATGTTCCGTACAAAGGCGGGGCACCCGCGGCTGTCGATCTTGCGGCAGGCCGCATCCAGGTCGCGTTCCTCGGCGTCGGCACGATACAGCCGCACTTAGCGGCCGGGACGGTGCGCACCTTGGCCGTCGCCGCGCCAAAGCGTCTTGTGTCGCTGTCCAATGTGCCGACCTTTGCCGAGGCAGGTCTGACAAGCTATGAGGTCAGCAACTGGTTCGGGGTGCTCGCGCCCGCCGGCACGCCGCGCAACATTGTCACAGTGCTCAACAACCACATCGGCCAGGCTTTCGAGACCCCTTCCGCCTTGGAGCAACTCAGCCGTGCAGGCGCCCTGCCGATAAAGGAATCCGCTGACCAGTTTCAAAAGCGCATCGTCGCGGATTACCACAAATGGCGCGATGTAACGCAGCATGCGGGAATCAAGCCCGAGTGACAGGGGATGCTCCACGACAATCGCTCAGAAAACGCTCGCTCAAAGATATGACGTCGGCGGCATTCGCCTCGAACGGTCGTTCCGGGTGCAGCGACTGAGCTCCGGCATCCAGCACCCGCTTGACCATCACCATGTCGTTCCAAGGAACGCACACCACAGGCTGCGTATTGCTTTCCATCGTCGATTGCAACATGCGCACCATCATGAACATATCGATGGGCACGTGTCCCATGTCGATGATGAGCCAAAGGGGGCGAGACGCAAGGAGAACAGCGGCTAACACCAGGGGGCATCGCGCCGCTCTCATTTTGCGGAGTCACCACGCGCGCGCTGACGTTTTCGCAGTCGAGGCGGCCCCAGACTTTCGATTGTATGATTGCCGGACAATTACCTTGGAGGAAGATTGCCATGCAAACCCGTAATTGCCTCGTTGCGCTCGCGCTTGGCGCTTTGACATCGACCGCCGCGGCGCAAACAGGCTATCCCTCCAAGCCGATCCGCATGATCGTCCCGTATCCGCCGGCTGGCCCGACCGACGTGATAGGGCGCCCTATGACCGAGAAGCTGTCGGCGAACATGGGCCAGTCGGTCATCCTCGACTTCCGCCCGGGGGGCAACACCGTCATCGGCACCGATGCAGTTGCAAAGAGCGCACCAGACGGCCACACCTGGCTCTTCACCACCTTCGCCCACACCACGGTGCCGGCGCTGTTGAAGGATCTGCCCTACCGCCCGCTCGAGGATTTCTCGGGTGCCGCCATGGTGGCCAACTTTCCCAGCGTTGCGGTGGTGCCGGTGTCGATACCGGCGACCACGCTTGCCCAGTTCGTCGCGCATGCGAAATCCATGCCGGGGACGCTGGACTACGCCAACGCGAGCATCGGCTCCTCGGCTCACCTGAACACCGAACTCCTGCAAATCGGCGCAGGGATCAAGCTGGTGCAGATAATGTACAAGGGCCAGGCGCCGGCACTGCCCGATCTGCTCTCAGGTCGGGTCCATTTCGCGTTTACATCGCCGGCGCTGGTGGTGCCCCACGTCAAGGCGGGCAAGCTGCGCGCTCTCGCGGTGGCCGCGCCCAGGCGCATTCCGCTGATGCCCGATGTACCCACCATGGCCGAGGCCGGCTATCCGGATGCGCAGGTGATCGCGTGGTTCGCGATCCTGGTGCCATCGAAGACCCCGCGCGACATCGTCCAGCGCGTCAACCGCGAAATGGCGCGGGCGCTCGCCGATCCGGATGTGATATCGCGCTCGGAGGCGGGCGGCGTGTCAGTCGAGGCGTCCGTCGCGCCCGAGGCGATCGACACCATGCTGCGCTCTGAGACGGCACGCTGGGCAAAGTGGATGAATGCGATTGGAATCAATCTGCAGTAAATTTATTGGTATTCCGAATGCAGTATATAAAATTATCTGAATGATCCGCCATATGGACGTTTTCACATCGTAATTTATACAATATGACCATCCGCCTTATAGACGCACGGACCCGCCCCTCATCGTCCTGGCGCGGCATACCTCGCGGACCAGAGCAAGCGCTCAACCCAGCGTCGGATCAAGAACGATATCGGATCTATTAGCGAGGAACATGCCTGAACACCGGCAACCTGAAAAGATACCGAAGAGTTCAACGACGCTTGCGAGTTGAGATTCCCGGCGCCCGCGCGCTCTCCTCGACGAACAACGTCGCGAACATGCGCCGCAACCATTGATGGCCGGGATCATGATGAGTGCGCTCGTGCCAGAACTGGCGCACCTGAACAGGTTTCATCGCGAAAGGCAGCGGCAGAGACTTCAAATTCACCAAGGGCGCGAAAATGTCGGCAGCCTGGTGCGTCCCCCTGAAGTGCGCGAGGTGATGGCCGCGCGGGAGAACAGGACGGCAGCAACATTCATATCATCGGCGAAACTGAAAGTCAGCCACGCGACCAATGTCGTGGAGCATCCGGAACTGATTGCCTGGCGCATTGGCAATTTTGCAGCAGTGGTCGGCCGCGAGAATGTGATTGCCGGCGCAGACTGCGGCTTTTCGTAAAGTTACAATCATGTGCGCGCAAACCCTTCGATCCGGCGGGCGAAACTTGCGGCGCTGGCCGAAGGCGCGCGCATCGCTTCGCGGCGGTTGTGAGGACGGGCAGAATAAATATTTTCTGCCGTCATTGCGTTTGAACGACAGAAATTCAGCACAAGGAACGACACTATGCTCTCCGAAGAAAAAAACAGAATCCTGACCCAGGTTGGCCCTGGAACGCCCATGGGGGAATTATTACGACGCTACTGGCACCCGATTGGCGGCGCGAGTGAATTCGATAAACAATCGACCAAGCCTTTTCGTCTCCTGGGTGAAGACCTTGTCATCTACAAGGATCTCGCAGGCAAATATGGCCTGGTGGACCGCCAGTGCGCGCATCGACGCGCCGATCTGTCCTACGGATTTGTCGAACAGACCGGCATTCGCTGCAATTATCACGGCTGGTTATACGACCACACGGGCCGTTGCATCGAGCAGCCGTTCGAGGACACGGTCAATCCGAGCAACTCCCAGAAGGAGCGCATCCAGCTCAAAGCCTATCCGGTGCGCGAACTGGCCGGGTTGCTGTGGGCCTACATGGGCCCGGCGCCCGCGCCTGAATTGCCAGTCTATGACGCGTTCACCTGGGAGAACGGTTTTCGGGAAATCGTCCTGGCGGATATTCCCTGTAACTGGATGCAATGCCAGGAGAATTCCTGCGACCCGATTCATTTCGAATGGATGCACGACAACTGGTCCACGCGCTTGAAGGGCAAAACCGCGCCCTATGCGCCCAAACACCTCAAGGTCAAATTCGAGGAATTCGATCAGGGCTTTATTTACAAGCGCATTCGCGAAGGCGGCAGCGATGACAACCCCTACTGGACCGTCGGTCGTGTGGCGCTATGGCCCAACGGCTTTTATCTCGGTCCGCATTTCGAATGGCGCGTGCCGGTGGATGATGAAAACAGCTTGAGCATCGCTTGGTTCTATATGCGCGTGCCCAAGGGACGCGAGCCCTATGTTCAGGGCAGCGTTCCCACTTGGGTGAGCCCGATCAAGGATGAGAACGGGCGCTGGATTTCCAGCCACGTCATGAATCAGGATATCGTCGCCTGGGTCGGCCAGGGACGAATCGCCGATCGCACCAAGGAGCACCTGGGAGCAAGCGATCAGGGAATCGCCATGATCCGCAAGCGCTTCTTCGACGATATCGAGGCAATGAAACGCGGAGAAGATCCCAAGGGCGTCATCCGCGATCCCGAACTTGCCCGCCACCTTGAATTACCGTTCGAACCCAAGCGCCCTTTGACCGAAGGCATCAAGATCGAGGATTACAAAAATCATCCGACGATTCACGCCCGACTAGGGGGCTTCCGGCATATGGTGGGGCAGCCCAGGGAGGTCAGGCAGGCGTTTGTTGCTGCGATGGGGATTGCCGAGGACAGTCAATAGCTGGCGATTCCGGTGAGCCAAGCGTACCAATTCGATTGGCTCTCTCTGCCGGTCAAGATGGTTCGCCTGGCCTTGGGCAAGATGGTTCGCCCTGCCTTGATCAAGCCGCCAAGCTTCAGTACCAGGATACCCGCGCGTTTTTGACCTTTTTCCCAAGCAGCGGCATCACCATGTCGGCGAAGCGATAGGCTTCCTCGATATGCGGGTAGTTGCCAAGAATAAATACTTCGGCGCCGGCCGCCTCGTACTCACGCATCAAGGCGACAATGCCCTCGGGATCGCCCACCAAGGTGGTGCCTGTACCCTGGCGTATCAGACCGATACCGCCCCACAGGCCAGGATGAATCTCGAACGCTCGTGCGTCCTTGGGAAGATCCCTACCCGGCTTAATGAGCTTACCTAGAATCGCGTCGCCTTCGGTATCTGCGGTCGAAAGCTTATCCAGGCGGCGCGCAATCGCCGCAGCGTCCATGCGGTCATACTGCCATTGGGCGACTGCCCACGCCTCCTCCACAGTCTCACGAACGATGACATAGGCGCGAATGCCGTAGCGAAGTTTGCGCCCCTGCGCCGCGGCCTTCTCCTTGACCTGTGCAACTTTCTGCCCGAATAGCGGCGGCGGCAAGCCCAGACACAGCCAGGTATCAGCGTGTTTGGCCGCGAATTCCATTCCCGGCGCAGACACGCCGCCCATCATCAATTCGGGATAGGGTTTCTGCACCGATTCGAGCAGCAATTTGGCGTTTTTCAGGGAAACATATTTCCCCTCGAAACTCACGGTTTCCCCCAACATCAGCCGCTTGAACACGCCCCAGTACTCATCGCCCAGTACATAGCGTTCATCGTGCTTGTCGGTAATTCCCAGTTGCGGCGCACTTGCGCCGGCGCCCATGATGATGTTGATAATCAAGCGCCCATTGGATATCTGGTCCACGCTTGCCGCCATCTGCGCCAGCCATAGCGGCGCGATCACGCCCGCATATTGCGCAACGATAAATTTCATCTGTTGCGTCTTCATCGCCAGGCCGGTGGCGAGAGACCACGGATCGGTGCCGCCGGGCAAAGTAGCAATCAGCGCACCAGCGTAGCCGTTGTGATCAATGGCGCCGGCCAGTTGCTGCATATAAGCGAAATCGGTGACGCGCGTGCCACCCGGATTCCAGGGGTGAGTACCGTCTTGCGCCGCGAAGTACCAGTGAATTTCCATTATCGAGCCTCTGCTGTGCGTCAATAAGAATCGTTACCACCCAATAGTCCAAGCCGCCGCCGCATTCACCGCAGAACGCGTGCCATGTGGGGCCTGCCTTGCGAACAGGCACAAGCTATCATGATAGCGTCGACCGCCTTTGGCATGGTACCAAAGGAAATAAAATAACAAGCCCGCACCGCATTGAATTGTATCCCCCTGCCTTATTCATTACCTTAGTTGTTCATTACGCCGATTCATTCACGCTTCTATCACCCACTGGAGAACGCTCATGGCACGCCTGACCGAACTTAAACCCGAAGATTTTGATGATGCCACTCGCAAACTCGGCGAGAAAATTGCAGTGAATCGAGGCGGCTCTATCCAGGGCCCGTGGGCGCATATGCTGCGCAGCCCCGAGCTAGCCGTGCAAGCAGCGAACTACTCGGACCACTTGCGCGATGGTCTGACCGTGCCGCGAAAACTCGCGCTACTGGGAATCATCATGACGGCGCGCCACTGGAATGCCGGCTACGTGTGGAACGCGCAGTCGCCGCAGGCAAAAAATGCCGGCGTATCCGAGGCGGTGATCGAGGCGATCCGCGCGAAAAAAACGCCCAATTTCACCAACGCAGACGAACAAGCTGTCTACAACTTGTTTAGCGAGCTGTATGGCAAACAAAGCATGAGCGATACGGTCTATGCTGCGGCGGAAAAGGAGCTCGGCGCCAAGGGCGTCATCGAAATCCTGAATGCCGCCGGGTTCTACTCGATCATCGCCAGCATCGTGGTGACCACCGGTGTTTCGCCTCGACCCGATCAATCAGATCCTTTTGCATAATTCTTCAACCTATTGACCGCTCCCAAAAACAGGACCGCCTCGTGATGGGCATGTTTTTGTCATGGGTTATTGACTTGTCGATTATTGAATTGCTCCAGTCGGGAAAAACTGCTTGGACCAGCCAAGGGCCAAGCTTATCTGCCGGGACTGGCTACTTGTCAGTGGGCTTTTTTCGTGGCTTGCCGACCTGCTGGATAACATCGCGAAAGTCATCCAGGCGCTGAAAATCCTCGTATACCGAGGCGAATCGAATATAGGCGACATCGTCCATCTTCTTGAGCTCGCGCATCACCAGCTCCCCGATGACTCGGCTCGGGACTTCCCGTTCGCCTAAACCAATAACGCGCTGTTCGATGCGGATGATCGCCGCTTCCACATATTCGGTGGGAACAGGGCGCTTGTGCAACGCGCGCAAAAAGCCGGTGCGGATTTTTTCGCGGTCGTAATTAACCCTGTGCCCTTCGGATTTAACCACCATGGGCATGTGCAATTCCACTCGCTCGTAGGTGGTAAATCGCTTTGCGCAGGATTCGCATTCGCGGCGACGGCGAACGCTGTCGCCGTCCTCGGAGACACGCGAATCAATGACCGCGGTGTCGTCGGCCTTGCAGTAGGGGCATTTCACCAGCGCATCCAGTCTTTACCGTTTTAAGCGATTGCCTCCGTGCCGGTCGACGCCGCTTCGTAGACAGGAAAGCGCTGACATAGCGCCGCGGCTTCCCTGCGTACCTTCGCTATCGAAGCTTCGTCCGCAGGCGCATCCAGAACGTCGGCAATCAGATTGGCGACCTGCTCGGCTTCGGCCAGGGCGAAACCGCGCGTGGTCATCGCCGGGGAGCCGATTCGAACGCCGCTTGTAACAAAGGGTTTCTGCGGATCATTGGGGATGGCGTTTTTATTGACGGTAATGTGAGCACGCCCCAACGCTGCTTCGGCATCCTTGCCGGTGAGTTTTTTCGACTGAAGATCAACCAGAAACATATGGCTCTCGGTGCGCCCGGATACGATGCGAAGGCCGCGCTGCGTCAAGGTCTGCGCCATTTTCGCGGCGTTGGCTATCACCTGCTTCTGATAGATTTTGAATGCGGGCTGCGCGGCCTCGTGAAATGCCACGGCTTTCGCAGCAATAACGTGCATCAGCGGCCCGCCCTGTATGCCAGGAAAAATCGCCGAGTTGATCGATTTTTCCAGATTCTCTTTCATCAGAATAAAACCGCCGCGCGGACCACGCAAAGTCTTATGGGTGGTGCTGGTCACCACATCGGCGATGCCGACAGGACTGGGATACTCACCTGCGGCGATAAGCCCTGAGTAGTGCGCCATGTCAACCATGAAGTAAGCGCCGGTTTCACGTGCGATGCGCGCGAAACGCTCGAAATCGATGCGAAGCGCATAGGCCGACGCACCCGCCAGGATTAATTTGGGCTTGTGTTCGCGCGCCAATGCTTCAAGCGCGTCGTAATCGATTTCCTCCGCGGCATTCAAGCCGTAGCTCACCACGTTGAACCATTTGCCACTCATGTTCACGGGCGAGCCGTGCGTCAAGTGGCCGCCATTCGCCAGGGACATGCCAAGAATGGTGTCGCCGGGTTTGAGCAAAGCAAAAAATACCGCCTGGTTTGCCTGCGAACCCGAGTTGGGTTGAACATTGGCCGCGGGCGCACCAAATAGTTTTTTCACCCGCTCAATGGCGATCGTCTCGGCGATATCCACGAATTCGCAACCGCCGTAGTAGCGCTTACCAGGATAGCCCTCTGCGTATTTATTGGTGAGTTGCGAACCCTGCGCCTCTAATACGGCATGGCTCACGTAGTTTTCCGAAGCGATCAGTTCGATATGGTCTTCCTGGCGACGGTTCTCGGCACGTATCGCCGAAAGAAGTTCAGGGTCGGTATGAGCAAGGTCGGCTGATCTGGAAAACATGATGTGCTATGGAAATTTCTTCTGTAAAACAGCATCTTACCATGCAAAGACGAGCCGAAAACCTGTTTCCCGTCGAAACGAAGCTTGCACCAACAGGGCAAATTTAATTCAAAATTAAATACAAAATAGCCTGATCGACCCGTATCTACTCAGCTTGAATATCCAGTTCTTTAACAAATCCGCGCCAGCGCTCGCGCTCGCCGCGCAAGGCATCGGCCACCGCTTCGGGCGAGGCGCCCTCGACCGGTATCACGCTGATTTGCAGCAGGCGTTTCTTGAGTTCAGGATCGCGCAGCGTGGCACCCAGGGCGCGATTCAATGTCAACACGATGTCGGGTGGCGTCGCTACGGGCGCGACCAGCGTCAGAAATCCCGAGATGGCGAGGCCGGGGATGGTCTCGTTGACAGTAAGAATATCAGGCAGCCCTTCGAATCGAGTGGCGGTGGTCACCGCGATAATGCGAAGCTTCCCGGCCTTGACCATGGTGCTCGCGGAAATCGGCGTACCAACCGTGTAATGGACACGTCCCGCCACCACATCCTGGATCAACTGCCCGGTGGTTTTGTACGGAACTTCAACCACATCGATGTTGGCGCGTTTCCTGATCAAGCGCGCGATCATCGGAACAACGGAACTAGACATCTCAACGCCGTAGGTCATCGCGCCGGGCTTCGCCTTGGCCATGGCAATCAGATCCAGCAGGGTTTTTATCGGCAGATCGGCGTTCACCGTAACCGAAAACGGTCCGCCCCCATTGAGAAATTGAATGGCAACGAAGTCCTTCACCGGATCGTAGGGAAGATTTTTGAACATCAAGGAGTTGTTGACCATCACCGTGGTCGGCGCCACCAAGGTCGTGTAGCCATCAGGCGCCGCGCGCGCCACCGCCTGAGCGGCGATGAACCCATTCGCGCCGGGCATGTTCTCGATCACCACCGCCTGACCCAGCGCCTTGGGCAAATGCTCGGCGATGATGCGTGCGGAGACATCGGGCGATACGCCTGACGCAAATGGCACGACGAATTTCACCGGTCGCACCGGATAGGACTGCGCAAACGCGGTGCTAAGAGTCAAAGCGATCAGCGCAGCAGCGCGCAACAAAATATTTTCGTTCAATTCGTTCATGGTGTCCCCTTGATACCTCTCATGCGAAATCGCAGTGTGCTCATCAAGCCTTTTCGCGGTGTTGCGAATAGTCGGATCAAGCTTATTGCGGCTCAATCTTCGCTTCTCGGATTGCCCTCGCCCATTTGGCCGTTTCCAGGCGGCCGCGTTGCGCCAGGGCTTCGGGCGTGCCAGGTTCGACCATAAATCCAATGGGCGCGAATTTTTCCTGAAGGTCTTTGCTGTTGGCAGCGGCATTGATGGCTTGATTCAGCCTGGCAACGCTGGCGGCGGGGATTCCCGCAGGCGCATACATGGCGAAATAGGCGATCAACTCGTAGTCTTTCAAGCCCAGTGCTTCGTTCACGGTAGGCAGATCGGGAATGGTCGCCGAGCGCTTGCTCGAGGTCACGGCCAGGCCGCGAATCTTGCCAGCCTTCACCTGCGGCAGGGTGACCGCGAAATCCGCGCTGAACATCATCACCTGGCCACCCAGAAGATCGGTCATCGCCGCCGGACCGCTTTTATAAGGCACATTGGTCATCTTGATGCCCGCCATACTGGCCAACACTTCGGAGGAAACCAACTGCGAAGTGCTGGCGCTGGCGAAGGTGACATGACCTGGCTTTGCTTTCGCAAGATCGACCAGATCACGAAGGTTTCTTGCCGGCACCTCGTTATTGACCGCAATGATGAGCGGCACCGACCCGACAAAACCCAGTGGCGCGAATGCCGTGTCCTGATCATAGGGCAGCGATTTCATCAGGCTTTTGAGCGCGGCATTGGTGCTGTTGGTGCCCACCAGAATGGTATAGCCATCCGGCGCGGCCCTCGCCACCGCTTCCGCGCCGAGCATTCCATTAACGCCGGGCTTGTTCTCAATCACGATGGCTTGTCCCAGTGTTTCGGTCATCTTGGCGCCAAAGGCGCGTCCAATTTGATCGGTGGCGCTGCCGGCGGCAAACGGGACAACGGCTTTGATAAGTTTGCTGGGGTAGAGTTGGGCGGCTCCCGAGACAGCGTATGAGCCCATGGTTAAAAGCGCGGCGGATACAAACAGATTTTCAAATCTCACGTCGACTCCTTTGATGCGTTTCTATGACCGGCGACAAGCTTTAGCGCCTAGCGCGCAAGCAACGCCAGATCGATATTGCCACCGGACAGGATAACGCCGACGCGCTGGCCAGCGAGGTCACGGCCCCTCTCCAACAAGCCGGCGGCGCCCAGTGCGCCGGTAGGTTCGACCACGATTTTCATGCGTTCCATCAGGTAGCGCATAGTGCGCATCAGTGCGGCGTCATTCACCGTGGTCATGTCATGCACCAGAGACAGAACCATGGGAAAGGTCAACTGCCCTAAGGACGCGGTGCGCGCGCCATCGGCGATCGTGTCCGGATTGCTGCAGGTTTGCAGCTTCCCGGATTTGAACGAACGCGTCGCATCATCTCCCGCCTCGGGCTCCACCCCGATCACCTTGCAGCCGGGCGAAAGAGCAGCAGCGGCCAGCGCGCTGCCTGAAATAAGGCCGCCGCCGCCGCAGGGCACGAACAGATAATCCAGAGGCCCCGTCTCATCGATCAATTCCTTGGCCGCTGTGCCCTGCCCAGCGATGATGTCGGGATGATCGAAAGGGGGAATAAGGGTCAGGCCGCGCTTGCCAGCGATGCCCCTGGCAATGCTTTCGCGATTTTGCGTTTTGGGATCGTAGAGCACCACCTCGGCGCCGTATCCACGCGTGGCTTCCAGCTTCACCGCGGGCGCGTCCGTGGGCATGACGATAATCGTGGCGATACCCAGTTCTCTGCCTGCGAGCGCCACGGCCTGGGCATGGTTGCCCGAGGAAAAGGCGATCACACCGCGTTCGCGTTCTTTTAGCGTTAGCTTGGCCAACGCATTGAATGCGCCACGAAACTTAAACGCTCCCATGCGCTGCAAATTCTCGCATTTGAAGAAAACAAGGGCGCCAGTGCGCACATTGACCGAACTCGATGTCATTACCGGCGTGCGATGCGCCTGCCCGGCGATGCGCAATGCGGCGGCTTCTATGTCTTCATAGCGAACCGGCAATGTTGCATCATTTGTCATCAAGACTTTCCTCCTCCAGATGCGCCACGTCGCCCCAGACCTCCAGGACCCAGCGCTCCTCCTCGAAGCGAAATCGATTCAGGCTTGCGTTGCGGGTGGTGTAGACGCGTGGCGCATCAAGGGGTTGCTCCATCGCGACGCGATACATCGCACCCACCACGCCGCCATGCGTCACCACCACCGAAAGCTTACCCGCGTGCCGCCGAGCAATATTGGCCAAAGCCGCGACGATTCGATCTCGAAACTGGACTGCAGATTCGCCGCCTTCCATGGAATAATGCGGATCGCGCAAACGGTATTTCTGAAACTCCGCGGGAAACACCTGTTCGACTTCGGCGAAGGTATGGCCTTCGAAAATCCCGTAGTTGCGCTCGCGCACGCCCATATCGCTTATCACCGCAAGGCCGGTGGCCTCGCCAATAGGTTCGGCTGTCTGCAGGGTTCGTCCCGAGTCACTCGAATACAAGGCGTCGATACCCTCAATGGCGAGACGATAGGCCACGGCACGCGCCTGCACCAGGCCTGAGTCGGAGAGCGGGCTATTGGCGTGATAGCCCTGAATACGAGCGTCGCGATTCCATAGCGTCTCGCCATGACGAACCAGGATGATTCTGGTCTCACTCATCGCCCACGCCCAGCCAAGCTAATCGCAAGGTGGCGCCCTGCGCGGCAAGCACTTTCAATTCACAGGTATCGGCCGGGGCCGCCATCAGGCGCACCTTGAATACATGCATTTCGTCGCGCCGAAATACGCGGAGGCCCAACATTTGGCCGGGACGCCGAGCACCGAGCGTCGCATCCAGACCGCCGGCGATTGGACGCAATTCGTCGACCGATACTATGGCATCGCCTGCGGCGAGCCCCGCCTGCTGCGCCGCGCCGCCTTCCAACACGTGAGTGATAACGATTTCCTTGCCCTCGACACGGCTTCGCACACCGAGGTCCGCGCGCGCGCGCTCGGGACGCCACTCTCCGTTAGCAACGCCACCGCGGTCATTGGCGGATTTCGCCGCGCGCAGCCGCATGCCGATACCATGCCCCGCCAACAGTCGTGCGAGCGGCAGTTCTCCAGTTCCGCGAACTGCAAGGTCGAAAAACGCGCGAAGCTTGAGGCCGGTGGCCTCCTCGGCCATGGCTTCCACCTCTTGCTCGCCCACGCCCTCGCCGCTCAAGCCGCGCCGCCGCCACATCAAATGCATCAGGTCATCGAGCGACTTTTTGCCGCGCGTCCGCAGGCGCACATGCAGATCCAGACACAAGGCCACCAGACTGCCTTTGACGTAATAACTCACCGCGGCATTGGGCGAATTCTCGTCCTGACGGTAGTACTTGATCCAGGCATCGAACGAGGACTCGGCCACCGATTGGCGCGCCCGGCCAGGCGTGCGCAGATGATTGGTGATGGTCCGTGCGAGTAATTCGAGATAACTGTCGCGGCCGATCAATCCGGCGCGCAGCAACATCACATCGTCGTAATACGAGGTAAAGCCCTCGAACACCCACAATAGCGAGGTGTAGTTTTCACGATCGAGATCGTAGGGAGCGAAAGCCTTGGGCTTCAAGCGCTTGACGTTCCAGGTATGAAAATATTCGTGGCTGCACAGGCCCAGAAAGCCTCGATAAGCCTCTGTGACTTCACTCACGCCGCGCCTGGGCAGATCGCCACGCGAACACATGAGGGCGGTCGAGGCGCGATGTTCGAGTCCGCCATAGCCCTCGCCCAGAGCGGTTGTCATGAACACATAGCGCTCCATGGGCGCCGATTCGCTGCGAGCGCCATTCCCGCGGCTTGCATTCCAGAAGCGGATTTGCGTTTCGCAAATTTTTTTCAGATCACGCGCCAATCGTGCAGTGTCCGCATCCTGCACACCGGTGATCGCCATTTCATGCGGCACGCCGCAGGCTCGAAAACGCAAACTTGCGAAAGTGCCCATCTCAACCGGGTGATCGATTAGCTCATCGTAATTGCCAGCGGCATATTCACCAAAACCACCCTCCGGCGCGCCCAGGCGCGGCAGGCTGGTCGCCACGCGCCAGGCGCGATAGTGCGCTCCTGCGGGCGGGTCGATTTGCACCGCACAACACTCCTCTTCATGTCCCAAAACCCGAAGAAAAACACTGGTTCCGTTGAAAAAACCATGCGTGGTGTCCAGATGCGCGCCGCGCACTGAAAGATCCCATGCGTAGACCTCGTAGTGCACCACCAGCGTTCCGGGGGCAGGCGCTGCGTGCCAAGTGTGCTTATCCAGCTTCTCGATGCGCACGGCCCGGCCGCGCGACTCCGCGCGAATAGAAACGATGTGTCGGGCAAATTCCCGGATCATGTAGCTTCCGGGAATCCACGCGGGCAATGCCAATCGCTGCCCTTGGGCATCCGGGGCATCGATCTCGCAACGCACCGAAAAAAGATGTGCTTCAGGGCGTGATGGGGTAATGCGGTAGTGGATCAAGGCCTGCCGCGGCGGGGCTGAATTCTGGTTTTTTTTCATGGGACGAAAAACGATCCTTGCAGAAGCACTGAGAAGAGGCCCCGACATTGAAGTGGAAAACGCTATTTTCCGGGTAGATCGGCCGGCGTGTCGATATCTTTCGTCACACCCTGGTCATCAACGTCGATCAGCCCGATCAGATCCTGATGATCGGCGATGATCGCACGCGCGCCGGCATCACCCTCGAGCGACAACAAATCCTTGTAAAACCGCCGCTCCAATCCTACCGGATGGCCGCGCTGCCCCTGATAGCGCGGCGCGACAATGGTGCCACCGCCTTCAAGTTCAGCAGCAATGCGCGCAATGGTATCGGGCCGGATGCCAGGCATATCGGCCAGCGCCACCACCCAGCCCCTCGCCGGGCCGCTCGCACGCACTCCGGCCGCCAGCGTGTGCCCCATGCCCTTGGCTGCATCGCGACACACCGCTATACGAAGACCTTGCGCTCGCAACAAACGCGCCAGATGCGAATTGGCCGAGCGCACCACCGCAATCGAATCAGGAATCGCATTGATCAGGTGACGCGCCGCATGCACCGCAATCGGTTCGCCGCCAGGCACGAGCGGGTGCATGAGCTTGTTCGAGCCAAAGCGCGAACCCGAACCCGATGCCAGAAGAATCCCGACTATTTTCTCAAGCATTGAGAAGTCCCCAAATTCACCACATGCCGCTAGTAAGAAAATGCGGAGATAAAGCGAAGGAAAGGCGGAGAAAAAGAGGCCAGGCTCAAACTATTGAGCCTGGCCCCCTTTTTCCAAACGAATCAGACCTGCGCGAATCAGACCTGCGGAACCGCGCAGCCCGAAGTCACATTGACCTTGGGCGCTTCGATCAACTCCGGGATTTGTACCCCGCGGCGCACCGCGGTCATCTCCGCGAGAATGGCCACCGCGATTTCCGGCGGAGTCTTTGAGCCAATCTTCAGGCCAACCGGACCGCGCATACGCGCGATTTCGGCGGCGGCAAGGTCGAAATCCGCGAGCCGCAGGCGGCGTGCATCGTTATTTTTCCTTGAACCCAGCGCGCCGACATAGAAGGCAGGCGATTTCAATGCTTCAAGCAATGCAATATCGTCAAGCTTCGGGTCATGCGTCAAAGCCACGACTGCACAATGAGCATCCAGATTCATGGCGATCGCGGCATCGTCGGGATAGCTACGGGTAAGAGGCACGCTCGAAAGATCCCAGCCTTGGTAGTATTCCTCGCGGGGATCGCACACCGTGACGTGGTAATCGAGCGCCTGCGCCATTTGCGCGAGATAGCGACTGACTTGCCCCGCGCCGATCACCAGCACGCGCCAGCGCGGTCCGTGCACGGATTTCAAAATCTTGTCGTCGAAGGACAGCACATCAGACCAGTGGCCCGGTTGAATCGTTGCCACACCGCTCGCCATATCCAGGCTGCGCGCCACCAGCTCGTGGCGCTCAATGGCGGCGAGCAACTCCTCCAGGTGCGAGTGCTCGCGCACCGGCTCCAACACGATCTGCAAAGTCCCGCCGCAGGGCAAGCCGTATCTAGTGGCCTGTTCCTGGGTGACGCCATAAATCACCACCTCCGGCTTTTCCGCGGCCACAGCACTTGTCTTGACCTTGTCGATCAAGTCATCCTCGACGCAGCCGCCGGACACCGATCCCACCACCTGTCCATCATCGCGAATCGCCACCATCGCCCCCACAGGACGCGGTGCCGAACCCCACGTATGTGTAATGGTGCCTATGGTGGCCTTGTGACCACTTTTGGTCCAGGCCACCGCGCTTTTAACGACTTCCAGATCCACGCTGTCCATACTTAACCCCTCATGTTGACGATCTCTACTATATGAGGTCGCCAGGTAAATTTCGCAAGCCGCACAACCACGCGGCGCCCACAACGGGTGAGTTCGGCGAAGCCTATTCCCGCGCCGATACTCGGTCAAGCCGTGAGTATGAAGTTGAATCGCTTATTCCCCCACACTTGCAGCGAGGACCTGATAATCGCGAAGTTTTTTATTAAGGAGAAGTGGCAACGGAAAGGATTTGGGGGCACCTTCAGCGCCGACCGGAGTCGACCGGTTGCCAAGCCCGCTTCCATGGACTACGATAGCCACATTCGTAGGCCTTCCGCATCAAAACCCATAAAGAGAAGGAAGTTCTGCATGGATTGTATCCGTGCCGAATGGAATTATTCAGGGTTTAAAGCACCACTGCATGCGCGGGCGCCGATAATAAATTTGAACACTGGGAGACAACTATGACCGTCAAGGTCTCGATGAAAGTCAACGGCAAGGCGGTGAGCGCCGAAGTCGAGGAACGCACGCTGCTGGTGAGCTACATCCGCGAAAATCTGCGATTGACCGGCACCCACGTCGGCTGCGACACCGCCCAGTGCGGCGCCTGCACCGTGCACATGGACGGGCGCGCGATCAAATCCTGCAACATCGTGGCGATGCAGGCTGAGGGCGCCGACATTCTCACCATCGAAGGCGTGGCCAAGCCTGATGGCACGCTCAATGTGATGCAGGAAGCTTTCCGCGAGCATCACGCGCTGCAATGTGGCTTCTGCACCCCCGGCATGGTGCTCTCCGCCATGGATCTGGTGAAAAATTATCCCGACCCGAGCGAGCGCGAAATCCGCGAGCAACTCGATGGAAACCTGTGCCGTTGCACCGGTTATCACAACATCGTCAAGGCAATCAAGGCGGCGGCCGCCACGATGCGCGGCTGACCCAGGGAAAAGGAAAAAAAATGTACTCGTTCAACTACAACCGCGTTAAATCGGTAGCAGACGCTACCGCAGCCCTGGGCAAGAGCGAAGACGCCAAACTGCTGGCAGGCGGACAAAGCCTGGTCGCGGCAATGAAACTGCGGCTCGCAAAACCCTCGGATCTGATTGATCTGGGTACCATCGCCGAACTGCGCGGCATCAAGGTGGAGGGCAGCACTGTCACCATAGGCGCGATGACACGCCATGCTGAAGTGGCCGCTTCAGCCGAAGTCAAAAAAGCCATTCCCGCCTTGGCCGCGCTCGCCGCCGGCATCGGCGACCGGCAAGTTCGCAATATGGGAACGATAGGCGGCTCGGTAGCCAATAATGACCCGGCGGCGGATTACCCGGCGGCCCTGGTAGGCATGGGCGCAACCATCCAAACCAACCAGCGCAAAATCGCAGCCGACGATTTTTTCAAAGGCATGTTCGAAACCGCGCTGCAAGCGGGCGAAATCATAACTTCAGTGAGTTTTCCCGCGCCAAAACGCGCCGCCTATATGAAGTTCAAGAATCCGGCCTCGCGTTATGCCATAGTCGGTGTGTTTGTCGCCGAAACTTCATCGGGCGTTCGCGTCGCGGTGACGGGCGCGAGCCCCGGTGTATTTCGCGTGACGGAAATGGAGAAAGCCCTGGGCGCGAAATTTTCGCCCGAGTCTGTGGCCAATATCAAGATCCCTGAAAAAGGCCTCAGTTCAGACATCCACGCCAAGGCCGACTATCGTGCTCACTTGGTGACCGTCATGGCCAAACGCGCTGTTGCCGCGGCAACGGCCTGAGTCGTCGAGCCCTCAAAAGCCAGTCGACAGAAACTTCCATTCACCCCTGAAAATGCACGTAAGCTTTGCTTGCGTGCATTTCTTTTTGCAAGAACGATTCCAACATGGCCGCCATACCAAAATCGGTTGACGCAACGCAAGCACTACTGGCAGATGCCGACTACGTCGCCGAGCGCAGCCTGGCGACCTCCGTCTATCTCTCCTTGAAACTCGGCCGGCCGTTATTTCTCGAAGGCGAGGCCGGCGTGGGCAAGACCGAGATCGCCAAAGTGCTCTCGGAAACATTGGGCCGAAAACTGGTACGCCTGCAATGCTACGAGGGACTGGATATAGCAAGCGCCGTGTATGAATGGAATTACTCGCGCCAGATGATCGAGATACGCCTCGCTGAGACTGACGGCGGAAAGAACCGTGACACCATCGCAAAAGACATTTTTTCCGATCGCTTCCTGATACGCAGACCCTTATTACAAGCGCTCGAAGGCGAGGCAGGCGCCGCGCCGGTGTTGCTGATCGACGAACTGGACCGCACCGATGAGCCGTTCGAAGCTTATCTGCTGGAAATCCTCTCGGATTTCCAGATCACCATTCCCGAAATGGGAACGCTGAAAGCCAAGGAACCGCCGATCGTCATCATTACCTCCAACCGCACCCGAGAAATTCACGATGCCATCAAACGGCGTTGCTTCTATCACTGGGTCGATTACCCCGACGCGAAACGCGAAGCGGAAATCCTGAAACGCAAAGTCCCAGGCGCGGCCGAGCGACTTTCCGCGGAGGTGATTTCCTTCGTGCAACGCCTGCGCAAGATGGAATTGTTCAAGCTGCCCGGTGTCGCCGAGACACTGGATTGGACCAAGGCGTTAATGGCGCTGGATAAACTTGCGCTTGATCCGCAGACCGTAAATGACACGCTGGGCACATTGCTCAAATACCAGGACGATATCTCGCGAATAAAGGGCAGCGAAGCCGAGCGCCTGCTCACCGAAGTCAAGGCTGAAATCGCGGCAATCTGAGCGGTTGTAAAGACAATCGAACCTATGCCCGAACGTTCCATTCTTCGTCGAATGCTAGGCCTGCAGGCGCGCCCGCCCGCGCCGAAGCAAGCCGCGCGCGATGCCCAGCGAGTCATCCATCTTTGTCGCGCACTCATGTCCGAGCGCGGAGAAGTTACCGGCGCACGCCTGGCCGCCGAGACTCTGGACGCCTACAAGTCGCTGGACGACATTTCACTGCCGTCATTTTTCGACCTGCTGGCGAGCGTGCACTCCCCGGACCCATACGCCATCAGCGGCGCCGCGGACGCCTATCGAGAGTCCCCCACCCCCGCGAATCTGCTCAAAGTTCAGCAGGCGGTGGAGTCGCCGCGCCAGGAACTTTTCCGCCGCCTCAACATGGCCCCCGGCGGCACCGCGGTGCTCGTAGAAATGCGCCGCCGCCTGCTGCACGACCTGCGCGACATACCGCAGTGGATCGGAATCGATGCCGATCTCGCCCACCTGTTCCGTTCCTGGTTTAACCGCGGCTTTCTGCTATTGGAGCGCATCGACTGGCGCACCTCGGCGCAAATACTCGAGAAGCTTATCCAATACGAAGCGGTGCACGAGATCCAGGGCTGGCAAGACTTGAGACGCCGCACCCAGGCAGATCGCCGCTGCTACGCATTTTTTCATCCGGCGCTTCCCGATGAACCGCTGATTTTCATTGAAGTGGCGCTCACCAAAGGCATGAGCGAGCATGTGCAGCCCTTGCTCGACCCTAGCGCCCCAGTGTTCGATGCGCGCGACGCCGATACCGCCATTTTCTACTCGATCACTAATTGCCAGGAAGGTTTGCGAGGAATCAGTTTTGGAAATCTACTCATCAAGCAGGTTGCCGAGGATTTGGGACGGGAGTTTCCGCGACTGAAAACATTTGCCACACTCTCCCCCATTCCCGGTTTCCGCGCCTGGTTATCCGCGCAAGCGGGCATCAAAGACCACGATCCGCGCCGCGCACAACTGGCCAGCCTGCTTGCGATGCTGGATTTACCCGACTGGGTCGAGGACAAGGTCGTTTGCGCCGGCCTGCAACGCGAACTCTCGCGGCTATGTGCCCACTACATGCTGCACGCGAAATCGCGCGCCGAACCGCTCGATTCGGTGGCGCGCTTTCACCTCGGTAATGGCGCGCGCCTTGAACGACTCAATTGGTTGGGCGACACCTCAGCTACCGGATTGCGTCGTTCGGCCGGACTGATGGTGAATTACGTCTATGACCTTGACGATCTGGAACGCAACCATGAGGCATACGCCAAAAACCACCTCATTATCGCGGCGCGGCGCTTCGAGCTGATGGCCCGCGAATCAATGCTGACGAGATCAATGGCAAAATTAGGATCGAGGTCCGCCAAATGACCGTACCTGGACACCTGGCCGAAAACGTCATGCACTTTGCGCGCGTGCTTCGCGCAGCCGGTTTGCCCATTGGACCGGCACGAGTGATTGACGCATTGCGCGCGGTCGAGGTGGTGGGAATCGAAAAACGCGAAGATTTTTACTGGACGCTCGCCTCCGTGTTTCTCGCCAAACGCGAACATTTCGAGGTGTTTGATCAGGCGTTCCATATTTTCTGGCGCGATCCGCAATTGCTGGAGCGCGCAATGGCGATGCTCATGCCCGATGATTTCGCCTCCGCGCCCGAGGATGAGAAAAAAGCCAGCAGCCGCGTCAGCGAAGCCTTCAACCCGGAACAGCCGCAGCTGCAAAAAAAAGAGGACCAGGAAGAGAAAGTCGAACTGGATGCGACGCTTACCTTCTCCTCTCGCGAAGTGCTGCAACACGCCGATTTCGAGACCATGACCGCCGATGAACTGGCGCAGTCCAAAGCCCTCATCAAGCGCATGCGACTGCCTATTCGGGACATCCGCACCCGGCGTTTTCGCGCCGATCTGCACGGGGCCCGCATCGACATGCGTGCGACGATGCGAGCCTCATTGCGCGAAGGCGGCGGGCTTATCGATATCAAGCGGCGTTCGCCGCGCTGGCAGCACCCGCCTCTGGTGGTGCTATGCGATATCTCGGGCAGCATGAACCGCTATTCGCGCGTATTTCTGCATTTTCTGCACGTCATCACCAACGATCGCGATCGCGTACATACCTTTGTTTTCGGCACTCGCCTGACCAATGTCACGCGGTGTCTGCGGCATCGCGATGTCGATATCGCCATGACGGGAGTCGCCGACCTGGTCTCCGACTGGTCGGGTGGCACACGTATTGGTGCGTCGATTCGAGATTTCAATGTGCAATGGTCGCGGCGCGTGCTGGGCCAAAACGCCGTTGTGCTGCTGATTACCGATGGCCTTGACGCCGACGTCGGGCAAGGCTTGTCCGAGGAAATGGACCGCCTGCACCGCTCCTGCAGGCAACTGATCTGGCTCAACCCCCTGCTTCGATACGAGGGCTTCGAGGCACGGCCTGCAGGCATCCGCGCAATGCTCCCGCACGTGGACAAATTTCTGCCAGCGCATAACATGCAAAGCCTGCTGGATCTTGCCAGTGTGCTGGAGGGCAAAGAGACTCGACGCATGGCCGCATAATGTAAAAATAGACCAGGCTCGAATATTCGAGAGTTAGCCTCCTAGCATTTATATTTCTCCTCATTTACTTCAAACCTGACCCATTATCCAGGTCCGATCAGTGGGAAAATACGCATTCGACACAAGGAACAATTGACCATGGAAATGAACGGCGACCAACTTATACCAATCGCGCAAGCTGATGTGTGGCGCGGCCTGAACGATCCCGAAGTACTTAAATCATGCATCGCCGGTTGCGAAGCGGTCGAAAAAACCGCCGAGAACGAGTACCGCATCGCGCTGACGGCCTCCGTGGGGCCGGTCAAGGCCAAATTCAGCGGCAAGCTGTCTTTATTGGATCTCGACCCGCCGAATTCCTATTCGATCGCTTTTGAAGGCTCGGGCGGCGCCGCAGGCTTCGCCAAGGGCGGCGCGACGGTAAAACTCACCACGGAAGGCGTATCAACCCGCCTCAATTACACAGCCAAAGCCAATATCGGCGGCAAGCTCGCGCAAATTGGTTCGCGCCTTGTCGATGGCGTTGCACAGAAAATGGCCAACGATTTCTTTGTCAAATTCAACAATGTGATGGGCCAATCCTCAGGCGCCGCACCAGTCGCACAGGTGACGAGCACAGAACTAGTTGAAGAACCCTTCAATCCCATTTGGATAGTCGGCGGCACCATAGCCGTGATGCTGATCATCTGGTGGGCTATGGGCGGCGCAAAGTAGCCGAATTTCGCATTCGGGACGCCGCTGTAATTACGCCTTGGGGCGTAGGGGGGGTTACGGAGGGAGAGGGCATCCCATGTCCCTCCGTACTGAAGCTTTCCGGGCTTACGGAATGGTCCAAAGATAGACGGTACGCCCCTCGACATTGGAAGTCTGATCAGGCTTCCACTCACCCATGTCGAAATCATGCGACACGATGCGTGTGCCCTTTTTCAAGTCCTTCATCAATTTGGGACGCAGCTTCTGGTTCAGGCTGGGCAGCAAATAAAGCGTCACCACCGTGGCTTCGCTGATGTTGGATTCGAACAAATCCGCGTTTCGAAACTGCACCAGATGCGAAACGCCCGCCGACTTGGCATTGGCGTTGGCCTCGGCGATGCGCTGCGGATCAATGTCGATACCCACCGCCCTTAGGCCATAGCGCTTGGCCGCTTCGATGACGATGCGGCCGTCGCCACAACCGAGGTCATAGAGAACGTCGTTTTTGTTGACTTTGGCGGTCGATAGCATGCGCTCTACGGTCGCGGAGGGCGTAGGCACGAAAATCACGTCGGGGCTGCGCAAAGGCGCGGGCTTCGCCTGCGCCAAGACCGACTGCGTGCATAGCGACAATGTCGCGGCAACGACGAACGATGCAGTAGCTTTCGCCAAATTCATGGTCATCCTCCGAAAATAAAATTAACAAGAAGTTCATTACTCACGACAGATACCTGCCTCGTACGCGACTGCCCTGTTTTTGAGAATGATCAACAATGCGTCAAGATCAGTCGGTACGCTGCGGCTTGAACAGCACTAGAACCGCGCCAACCGCGAGCAGCCCAACGCCAAATAGCGCGCCGGTGCCGGTATAGGCCAGGCTCGAGAACAGCATGTAAATGCAAACCCCACAAAAAATCAGCGGCGTGAACGGATACAGCGGCACCATGAAGGGCCGGGTCGACGCCGGCTCCCAGCGGCGGAACACAAACACCGAGGTCGCGGTGAGAAAAAAGAACAGCCAGAACACCGGCGCGGTGTAATCGACCATGCTTTGAACGCCCTGCGAACCCTTGACATTCGACATCGCCACTGCCACCAGGGCCAGCGCAATCACCGCCTGCACAATCATGGCATTAACCGGGACGCTCTTTTCCCCGTGCCAATAGGCCAACCAGCGGAACAAACTCCAGTCACGGCCCAGCGCGTAGCTGGTGCGCGCTCCGGTCATGATGGTGGCGTTGGTGGAGGTAATCGCCGCAATCGCGACGATGATGCTCATGAGCTTGACTCCAGTATCGCCGAACGCGCGTGACATCAATTCAGCGGCCGGTGCCTGCGACTTGGCAAGACCTGCCATGCCTAAACCGTTTATATAGGCGAAGCCCACCAGAATGTATAACACCGCGATAATGCCCAGGCCATACATCAGGGCGCGCACTATGTTGCGCTTCCCATCCTTGATTTCGGCCGACAAATACGCGGCATCATTCCAACCGCCGTAGGTCAGCAGAACAAATACCATGGCAAGGCCGAACGCGCCCTGCGAGCTCACTGACGCGGCGGCGGCAGGCGCCTCGGGCGCGCTGGTGGAAAAGCCGACCACGATCACCAACACCAAGCCGGACGCTTCGATCAATGTGAGAAGATTTTGCGTCCACTTGCCGGCGCTCAAACCGACGATGTTGACCGCGGTAAGCACGATGATCAACAAGGCCGCGTATATCGCGTTGGAAGCCTCACCCAGTTTCATGAATTGGGTGGCGTAATCGGCGAACAGAAATGCGAACAGAGCGATTGATCCGGGAACGATTACCGTCATGCGCGCCCAAGCAAACAGGCGTGCAATCTCCATGCCATAGGCGCGTTCGAGGAAATGGTATTCACCACCCGCGTTGGGGTGCGCACTTGCCAGTTCCGCATAGCACAGCGCTCCCATGAAGGAAATCACCGCGCCGAGGATCCAGGCCAGCATCATGGTTTGCGCGTCGCCGGTGTTGCCAGCGACTAAGGCAGGCAGACGGAAAATGCCCGCGCCAATGACGATGCCGACCACCAGCGCAACCGCGTCCTTGAGGTCCAGAGTTTGACGGGGCGCCGCGACGCCTGCGTTATTAGCGTTGCCAACGTTATCAGTATTGTTCATATCGATGCATGACTTGAAGGAGCTGGCATCGTAGACTGTCACCGGGGCAGTGGCAAGTAGTTCGACGATTCCGTTCGGTGATTCGTAGTTAGGCGAACCGCAAGAATCGATCCAAAAGTTTAATTTGTCGATACGTCACCGCCGCCCCGCTTCGCAACCCTCATTGCTCAAACATGCGCTATGACGTCGTGATCATCGGTGGCGGCCACAATGGCCTGACTTGCGCCTGCTATCTGGCAGGCGCAGGGTTGACTGTTCGCGTGCTCGAACGGCGCCACATCGTCGGCGGCACAGCCATTACCGAGGAATTCCATCCAGGTTTCCGCAATTCAGTCGCCAGCTACACGGTCAGCCTGCTGCAACCGAAGATCATCCACGACCTGCATCTGGCCAGCCATGGCCTAGAAATTCTTGAACGCAGCTATGCCAACTTCCTTCCTCTACCCGATGGCCGGGCATTCAGGCTGGGCCCGGATATCGCGACAACGCAAAGTGGGCTCGCACGATTCTCCAAGCGTGATGCGCAGCGTCTGCCCGAGTATTACCGCGTCATCGAAACCGTTGCGGATGTGCTGCGCGAGATGGTTTTAAAGACTCCGCCGAACCTGGGTGGCGGTTTCAATGATTTGGGACGCGCCCTCGACATGGGATTGCGGCTTCGAAAGCTCGATATGCCGGCGCGACGCGATCTGCTCGATCTTTTTACCAAAAGCGCGGGTGAACTACTGGACTATTGGTTCGAGAGCGATCCGGTCAAGGCGGCATTCGGCTTCGATGCCGTGGTGGGTAATTTCGCCAGCCCCTATACGCCGGGATCGGCCTATGTGCTCATGCACCACGCCTTTGGCGAAGTCAACGGCAAGCGCGGCACCTGGGGCCACGCACGCGGCGGCATGGGGGCCATTACACAAGCCATGGCCGCCGAGGCGAAAAAACGCGGGGTAGAGATCAGCACCGAATCGACCGTGGCCCAAATTCGCGTGAAAAACGGACATGCCACTTCGGTGATTCTGGAATCGGGTGAAGAGATTGAATCCCATGTGCTGGCAGCCAATGTGAATCCGCGGACACTTTATCTTGATCTGCTCGAATCCGGTGCGATCAGCGAGGAGATTCGCGAGCGCATGCGCCGTTACCGTTGCGGATCGGCCAGCTTTCGCATGAATGTCGCCTTGAGCGAGCTGCCCGATTTCAGCTCCGCTCCAGGCAAAACCGCTCAGTCCCACCATGGCGCGGGAATCATCATGGCGCCCACGCTTGCCTATATGGATCGCGCCCACGCCGACGCGCGCGCCCACGGCTGGTCGCGCGAACCCATTGTGGAAATGCTGATCCCGAGCGTCATCGATGACAGCCTCGCGCCCCCCGGAATGCATGTGGCCAGTCTTTTCTGCCAGCATTTCAATCCGCAACTTCCCGAGGGCAAAAACTGGTCCGAGGAAAGATCTCATGCCGCCGACCTCATAATCGACACAGTCAACCGCTACGCGCCCAATTTCAAGACTAGCGTCATTGCTCGACAAATACTCTCACCGCTTGATCTGGAGAACATTTTCGGCCTCCCCAATGGCGACATCATGCATGGCGCACTGGGCCTGGATCAGATTTTCTCGGCGCGGCCGCTGCTCGGGCATGCCGATTACCGCACCCCTGTAAAGGGGCTTTATCTCTGCGGTTCAGGCGCGCATCCCGGCGGTGGCGTAACTGGCGCGCCTGGGCATAATGCCGCGCGCGAGATACTGCGTGACTTCCGCCGCAAGCGCCCTGGCTGATGCGAACGCTGCTGGCCTTATGAGAACGCTGCTGGCCTTATGAGAACGCTGCTGGCATTGTCCCGCGCCATCGATTGGACCAACGAGCGCCTTGGGCGACTGGCCACCTGGCTGGTTTTATTGGCCTGTCTTATCAGCGCCGGCAATGCGCTGCTGCGTTATGGCTTCAGCCTTGGTTCAAACGCCTGGTTGGAAATTCAGTGGTATCTGTTCGCCGGTATGGTGATGTTGGGTGCCGCCTATACGCTTCAAAAAAACGAACATGTGCGAGTCGACATCCTCTATGGCCGGGCATCCACACGCGTGCAAATCTGGATCGATATTCTGGGCGGGCTGCTATTCCTTCTTCCCGCCACCGTGATCATGGGCTGGCTCGCCTGGCCAATGTTCCACAATTCGTGGCAATTGAATGAAACCTCGGCCAACGCCGGCGGCCTGCTGCGCTGGCCGGTTAAGCTCCTAGTCCCGGCGGGCTTCCTCTTCATCAGCCTGCAAGGCCTGTCCGAGATTATCAAGCGCATCGGTGCACTCACCGGCGATTGCCCGATACCACCCCAATACGAAAAGCCGCTGCAGTGAACCGGGGGCGAATCTCATGATCGCCAGAGAGCTGATGGGACCGCTGATGTTCGGAGGGTTGGTCGCGTTCATGCTGATCGGCTATCCGGTGGCATTCTCGCTCGCAGCGGTGGGTCTGTTCTTCGGCTTTATCGGCATTGAACTCGGTTTTTTTTCGTTCGCGCTGCTGCAGGCGCTGCCCGAGCGCGTGTTCGGCATTTTGTCGAACGAATTGCTGCTCGCAATTCCCTTCTTTACTTTTATGGGCGCAATCCTGGAGCGCTGCGGCTTGGCCGAAGATCTGCTGGAGGGCATGGGCCAGTTGTTCGGACCGGTGCGCGGCGGGCTCGCCTACGCGGTGATTATTGTCGGCGCCATTCTGGG
>CAMDFL010000047.1 GCA_945897475.1 Bordetella parapertussis | reverse complement strand
CTGCTCAAATCGGCGCGATACCAATAAAAACGCCCTCAGAGATAAGGGCTTGACACGTTTGGTTGCTCACAAGGAGCCACATCCGCTTGCGCGTTCCACCTTGCCCGTTTGGCAGGTTGGCTTGGTTGTCAAACCCAACTCTAAATGCAGGCTGAATTGTACGTTTCGGCAGTGAGAAAATCAACTTTTAATGTGCCATTTTCGACTGGTATTTACCCCTGTCACTGGGTTGATTCCGGCAGGAAATGACCGCAGAAACTGTCAATTTGACCTAGAACCGGGAAGCCAAAATTTCCTAGAAAAATTTCGGACGGTAAAGAGGGTAGATTTGGCCACAAAACGAGTGGTCGGGGGTGGGTGGGGTCGCCGGAGCAGCCTTTAAATAATACTACCCAATTGTCTGGATCACAGTGTCAGCACGTCGTACTACGGGCTTTTCCTACAGGGGTGGGTACGCCGGGGGTGGGGTGCTGACTGGCAGGATTTGGCATGGGGGGGCTTGGTTAAGCCGAGCCGTAGGGGTTACAGCGGAAACAAACTTGTCGAGAAGTGTTTGTATCCGCAACGCTCAATTTCACAAACACCCACCAAGCCCCCTCAAAGAGTAATGAGGGAACAAAGGAGGGAACAGCACCTTAGGTGCTGCATATGTCACTGATGCTACTTGACAATTGGCGGAGTGGACGGGACTCGAACCCGCGACCCCCGGCGTGACAGGCCGGTATTCTAACCAACTGAACTACCACTCCAAAGCTTCATTTCCTCCGCTGCGGCACTGTTTGACAATGCATGACGCAGAGGAATCATCCGGCGACATCTTTTTCTTATTGGTGGGTGCTGACGGGTTCGAACCGCCGACATTCGCCTTGTAAGGGCGACGCTCTACCAACTGAGCTAAGCACCCTTCTCTAATCCGACGGGGATAGAACTTTATCGGACCGTTGAAGGGGCGTCAGTTTAGCGCATCTTTGAGTGCTTTACCAGCGCGAAACTTAGGAACTTTTGCCGCTTTGATTTTTATCGCTGCACCGGTACGAGGATTGCGTCCGACGCGTGGCGCGCGTTTACCGACAAAAAACGTTCCGAATCCAACCAGCGTCACCGAACCGCCCTTGCGCATCGCAGTCTTAATTGCTGCAATCGTTGCTTCTATAGAGCGCCCCGCCGCAGCTTTGGAGATGTCCGCTGATTTGGCGATGTGTTCGATAATTTCGGTCTTGTTCAAATTGGGTGCTCCAGTCAAATTAAGGTACAGCTATTCTAATGTGAACTACGTTAATGTGTGATAACCGTCGAGGCTGCCTTATCGTCGACAGCAACCGCCGCAGGTGCAGCAGCAGGCGCAGCGGCTTCCACTTTCAATGGTACCGGCATACGTTCAAGCGCCCTCTCCAGCACCTGGTCGATCCATTTCACTGGAATAATCTCAAGCTGATTTTTGATGTTATCCGGGATCTCGGTGAGATCCTTGACGTTTTCCGCCGGAATCAATACGGTTTTGATCTCGCCTCGATGCGCCGCAAGCAACTTTTCCTTCAAGCCACCGATAGCAAGAATCTCGCCCCGCAAAGTGATTTCACCGGTCATCGCCACGTCGGCACGAACCGGAATGCCCGTCATCGCCGAAACCATCGCGGTTGTTATTGCCCCGCCGGCGCTGGGTCCGTCCTTGGGCGTAGCGCCCTCAGGCAGGTGAACGTGTATATCCTTTTTCTCGAAATCCTCGGCGGGAATTCCAAGTTTAACGGCCCGGCTGCGCACCACGGTAAGTGCTGCGGCAATCGACTCCTGCATGACTTCGCCGAGCTTTCCGGTGCGTTGCACTTTGCCTTTACCAGGCATGAGGGCTGCTTCCACAGTGAGCAATTCACCGCCAACCTCCGTCCACGCAAGCCCGGTTACCTGGCCAACCTGATTTTCTTTCTCGGCCATTCCAAACGTGTATTTGCGAACGCCAAGATACTTATCCAGATTTTTGGAAACCACCGAAATGCGTTTGTCGCGCGGCTTGGTGACCAGCTCCTTGACGACTTTGCGACAGATTTTCGAGATTTCCCGTTCCAGACTGCGCACGCCAGCTTCGCGAGAGTAATAGCGAATAATGTCGCGAATTGCACCTTCAGCGACCTGCAACTCCTCTTTTTTGAGCCCATTATTCTTAACCTGTTTGGGCAACAAATAGCGTTGAGCAATATTTATTTTTTCGTCTTCGGTGTAGCCTGAGAGGCGAATCACCTCCATGCGGTCAAGCAATGCCGGTGGAATATTCAACGTATTGGACGTGGCCACGAACATCACTTCGGACAGGTCGTATTCGACCTCGACATAATGATCAACAAAGGTATGGTTTTGCTCCGGGTCAAGCACTTCGAGCAAGGCCGATGAAGGATCGCCTCGAAAATCCATGCCCATCTTGTCGACTTCATCGAGCAGGAACAGCGGATTGCGTACGCCCACCTTGGTCATGTTCTGCAAAATCTTGCCCGGCATGGAGCCGATATAGGTGCGCCGATGGCCGCGGATCTCCGCTTCATCGCGCACCCCTCCCAGAGACATTCGAACAAATTTTCGATTGGTTGCACGGGCAATAGACTGCCCCAGCGAAGTCTTGCCCACGCCGGGAGGCCCCACCAGACACAGAATAGGCGCCTTCATCTGATCAACACGGCTCTGAACTGCAAGGTACTCAAGGATGCGTTCCTTGACCTTCTCAAGACCATAATGGTCGGCATCGAGTATCTTCTGGGCCTCGGCAATATCCTTCGAAATCTTGCTTTTCTTCCTCCAGGGAAGATTGACGAGAATGTCGATGTAATTGCGCACCACTGTCGCTTCGGCGGACATGGGCGACATCAAACGTAATTTTTTGAGTTCGCCTTCGGCCTTTTTCTTGGCGTCCTTGGACATGCGCGCGGCCTTGATGCGTTTTTCCATTTCCTCAAGATCGGCACCATCCTCGCCCTCGCCCAATTCCTTCTGAATCGCCTTGACCTGCTCGTTCAGGTAGTACTCGCGTTGACTCTTTTCCATTTGGCGCTTGACGCGGCCACGAATGCGCTTCTCCACCTGCAGAATGTCGATTTCGGATTCCAGTTGCGAAAGCAGATGCTCCAGGCGCTTCTTGACATCGAGCATTTCCAGAATCTGCTGCTTTTGCTCCAACTTCAGGGGCAAGTGCGCGGCAATGGTGTCGGCCAGACGCCCCGCTTCTTCGATACCCGCCAACGAAGTAAGAATCTCGGGCGGAATTTTCTTATTCAACTTGACGTATTGATCAAATTGGGCAACAAGCGCCCTGCGCATTGCCTCGGCTTCGGTGTTTTCTTTGGAATCGGCGGGATGCGGCCGGGCATCCGCCACGCAATGCGTGCGCACATCGGATACCGAATCGATGCTGGCGCGTTGACTGCCCTCCACCAGAACTTTCACCGTTCCATCGGGCAGCTTGAGCATTTGCAGGATATTGGCGATGCAACCGATGTTATAGAGATCCTCTGCGCCAGGATCATCCTTGGCTGCGGATTTCTGCGCAACCAGCAATATAGATTTTCCCGCCTCCATGGCGATTTCCATCGCCTTGATCGATTTGGGGCGTCCCACAAATAGCGGGATCACCATGTGCGGAAACACCACCACATCCCGTAGGGGAAGCAATGGAAATTCGGCAACTTCGGGTGGTAGCGTGCTGGTACTGGCCATGAGAATTCCAGGAAATTAACTAATAAAAGCGGTGTATCGGTGGCGATTCGCCTAGCCTGGTGAATCACATAACGCGAGCGTTAGCCGACAGGGATAGCAGCACTGCGTATGTTGTGGCAATTCTGTCGAATTCAACCCTTCGATTTGACGGAGAAAAACTAAGTTCTTCTCATTCATCTAGACCGACCCCACCACTTTTTGAGGGTCCGAATAGATAAGCAGGGGCTTGCCTTCGCCGACTATAGTCGACTCATCGACCACTACCTTAGAGACGTTTTCCTGATTCGGCAAATCAAACATGGTATCGAGCAGAACCAGTTCGATGATGGAGCGCAGGCCGCGCGCGCCGGTCTTGCGCGCCAGTGCTTTCTTAGCGATGGCATTAAGACCAGCGGGACGCACTTCCAGCTCGGCGCCTTCCATGAGAAACAGTTTCTGATATTGCTTGATCAGTGCGTTCTTAGGTTCGGTCAGGATCTGGATCAATGCTTTCTCATCAAGCTCCTCCAAGGTCGCGACCACCGGAAGCCGGCCGACAAACTCGGGAATCAGTCCATATTTGAGCAAATCCTCGGGTTCTACAGTACGCAATATCGCGCCGATATCCTTGGAATCGCGCATGCTGCGAACATCGGCGCCAAACCCTATGCTGGCCTTCTCCGACCTTCCGCGAATGATTTTTTCCAGACCATCGAATGCACCACCGCAAATAAAAAGAATATTGGTGGTGTCGACCTGGACAAAATCCTGGTTGGGGTGTTTTCTGCCACCCTGAGGCGGCACCGAAGCAATCGTGCCTTCAATCAGTTTCAACAAAGCCTGTTGCACGCCTTCACCGGATACGTCTCGAGTAATCGAGGGATTGTCGGATTTACGCGAAATCTTGTCGATTTCATCGATGTAGACAATACCGCGCTTCGCCTTGTCGACGTCGTAGTCGCAGTTCTGCAGAAGCTTCTGAATGATGTTCTCAACATCCTCGCCAACATAGCCCGCTTCAGTAAGCGTGGTGGCATCGGCGATGACAAACGGCACATTTAACAAACGTGCCAAGGTCTGGGCGAGCAGCGTCTTGCCCGATCCGGTCGGCCCAACCAGAAGAATATTGGATTTAGACAACTCCACCTCGTCGCTCTTTGCGAGGTGTTTCAAGCGTTTGTAATGGTTGTAGACGGCAACCGAAAGGATTTTCTTCGCCGGCTGCTGGCCGATCACATATTCATCGAGGATATGGCAGATTTCATGCGGCGTAGGCAATTCGGATTTGACCGGTTTGCCGACGACGCTGGTTTCCTCACGGATGATGTCGTTGCACAGCTCGATGCACTCGTCGCAGATGAACACGGAAGGACCGGCGATGAGCTTCCTCACCTCATGCTGGCTTTTACCGCAAAAGGAACAGTAGAGAAGTTTCTCGCCGCTCGCTTTTTCCGTCATGGCATCCCCTATTTTTCGCCCGGTGTTTGCATACTTCCCGCCGCTTTACTTCCCGCCGGCATTTCCCGCCGCTATATCTGCGCGCGAGGAAAGAACCCTGTCCACCAGACCATAGCTCACCGCTTCTTCCGCGGACAGGAAATTATCCCGGTCGGTATCGCGACCGACGCGCTCAACTTCCTGACCACAGTGCTTAGCCATGATTTCGTTCAATCGCTGCTTGAGGAACAAAATTTCTTTCGCGTGAATCTCGATATCCGAGGCCTGCCCCTGAAAACCACCCATGGGCTGATGAATCATGACGCGCGAATTGGGCAGGCAAACGCGCTTCCCCTTGGCCCCAGCAGTGAGCAAAAGCGCTCCCATGCTCGCCGCCTGACCTACGCAAAGCGTTGACACATCAGGCTTGACGAATTGCATGGTGTCATATATTGCCAAACCCGCCGATACCGAACCACCAGGCGAATTGATATAAAAGAAGATGTCTTTGTCGGGATTCTCTGACTCGAGGAACAGCAATTGCGCCACGATCAGATTGGCGGTGATCTCGTTGACCGGCCCCACCAGAAACACCACCCGCTCCTTCAGAAGCCGCGAATAGATGTCATAGGCACGCTCGCCGCGCCCGCTTTGCTCGATGACCATGGGCACCAAACCCAGCCCCTGCGGTTCGATCTGCCTTTGCCCGCCTTGTTCCCCCGCCATCGGGTTCAATCCGCCTGACCAGTTCATGCCGCCGCCTTGTTCATGAATTCATCGAACGAAACAGCTTTTTCCTCGACCTTCGCGTTATCGAGGACCCAGGCCACCACGTTGGACTCTATCGCCAGCCCCTCGAACTCGGCCAGACGCTGCTGTTCCGAGTAAAGCCATCTTACCATTTCAGTTGGCTGGTCATAGCTTTGTGCATAGTCCTCAACCAGTGCACGGATCTGCTCCGGCTTGGGCGCCAACTCCTTGGCGCTCACCAATTCTCCAATGATCAATCCCAGACTGACGCGGCGCTTTGCCTGCACTTCGAATAACTCGGGATTAATCGGCAATTGATCCATTTTTACCCCGCGCGCCTCCAGATCCTGGCGCGTGGACTGCACCAGGCGCTGCATCTCTATCTGAACCAGCGATTTCGGCAGTTCTACTGGCGTCGAATCGATCAGCGCCTGCATTGCTTTGTGCTTAATATCGGCCTCCAGGCGCTTTTTCACCTCGCGCTCCACGTTAGCGCGAACTTCGATGCGCATTTTTTCCGTGTCACCATCGGTGACCCCAAGTGCCTTGGCAAAATCCGCGTCCACCGCCGGCAATGCAGGCTCCTCGACTTTCTTTACCTGAATCTCGAAGTTGGCGGTCTTCCCCGCCAGATCCTTGTTGCCGTAATCCTCAGGGAACTTCACCTCGAAATTTTTCGCCTGACCGGTAGTGACCCCGGTGAGATTCGACTCAAAATCGGAAAGCATCTTTCCCTCGCCGAGCACCACCGGCATATCGGTACCCTTACCACCGGCAAATTCCACGCCATCGAGCTTACCGACGAAATCCACAACCACCCGATCCTGCGCCTGCGCGGCACGCTCTGTCGCGGTATAAATCACTCGTTGCTTGCGCAATACCTCGATGGTGCTATCGACATCCGCATCAGCCACCTGCAACGCAACCTTCTCAAGTTTTACGGCAGAAATATCGCCCAACTTGAGCTCCGGATATACCTCGAAGGTCGCGTCGAAGGACAGTTGCGCCGATTCATCGCCCAGCCTTGGTTCTATTTTCGGGTTGCCTGCGACGCGAAGTTTATTGGCCTCGACCGCTTGTTCGAAGGCTTTCTGTACCGCATCGCCTAGCACCTCGGATCGCACTTGCGGGCCATATTGCTGCGACACGATTCTCATCGGCACCTTGCCGGGACGAAACCCGTGCATGCGTATCGTACGCGAGAGCTTCTTTAAACGTTCATCGACTTCTTTGTCGATTTCCTGCGCGGGAACCGCCATGGTGAGCCGGCGCTCAAGGGTGCTCAATGTTTCCAGATTCGTCTGCATTGCCGTCATGTTTTACCTCAAAAACAACTCAATATCGGGGAAATCCCCCACCCAAATCAAACAACGCAGCGAACTACGCGGCACTCTCACAGGGCCAGTGCAATTTTCTGCCCTCGGGGCGGCTGGTGCGAAGGAAGGGACTCGAACCCCCACGCCTTGCGGCGCTGGAACCTAAATCCAGTGCGTCTACCAATTCCGCCACCCTCGCGATGGCTGTAAAGAAAATTCATAGCCACCCCTGATAGATTCACATTTTACCTTATGGCCCTGGCACTGTCCCCAATAACGCATCAATGTGCTTGAATGTTTGAGTATTTTTCACAATGTCGGCGGCCAATCAGCAGATTATTCCGTTCATTACTGCATAAGCGCGCATATCAAAGCACTATAAGATTTAGCAGGACTTTCCGGATTTTGATGGCTGGCGCTGGGTCTCAACCAGGATGCGACGATCCAGACTGAATGCGATGCACAACAATGCCAGCGCCGCCACCAGATGTTTGACCGAATGGCCGCTGATCGCACCGCCGGTGAGCAGCAGAGTAGCTCCATCATAGAGCTCAAAAATCTTTGCTATTGCATAGGTCGCCAGGCCCCAAAGAACCCATGGCGCCGACCGGTAGCGCGAGGGAAACCCATGCAAGACAACGACAATCAGCAGGGTAAGAAACTGCGCCAAAGCATAGGCGCGCAGGTCTTCGACGCCTGTCGATAGGGTCCAGCGCCAATGCAATGCCGCCGCGGGACCGAGGATCAGCAAAGGCACGAACCAGACACGCGCGAACGCCACGCTGATCCTTTCGGCGAATGTGGCGCAGAGCAGACTCATTAATACACCACCCGCTGGCGGGCGGCAGGCGACCAGTCCGTCAGTCGCTCCCGCCAATGCTTTAAGGCCATGGATAGCGCCCTGGTTTGCGCGACGCACTCGCGCCGCGCTCGATGGCTACACCAGCTTATTGCCGATGCTGCCGATCTGCGGAGAGGAAATCTCCACGGTATCGCCCGGCTTTAGAAACAGCGTCGTCGGTTTTGTTCCATCGGCGTTCTTCTTGGTCTGGTCGGCCGCTGTTCCCTTGGCGGTGCCACCGCTGATGATGTCACCCGGTACGAAAGTGAAATCCGTGGATAGAAATTCCAACACTTCGCCGAACTTGAAAATCATGTCCTTGCTGTTGAAGCTCTGTCGAACCTGGCCGTTCACCTTGGTTTGCGCGTCAACGTTCTGGCAATCCAGCTCCCCAACCACGATGCAGGGTCCCAGCGTGCAGGAACCGTCGAAGTTCTTGGCCGTGTTGTAGCTCATCCCGCGCGGCAGGTTACTGCCATCGCGGCAGCTCCAGTCGTTGACAAGTGTCACGCCCCATACATAGTCGGCGATCTGTGAGGCAGGAATATCCTTGCCGCGCTTGCCAATAACGATGGCAATTTCACCCTCGTAATCCAGATACTTGGTTTTCTTCGGGAAAGGAACCTCATCGCCATCGCTGGCAACTTCGTCCAGGACCTTCCAGAATCCCCAATGGCCCTTGCCGCGCGCCACCTCGAAAGCCTTCGCGATGGCATCACCGGTCAAGGGCAAGCCATGCATATTGGCTTCCATACCGGCCAGGTGGTCGGCGTAATTGCCACCCACCATGGCGATGCGCTTGCCAGGCCACGGGGCGTGCAGCTTTACTTTGGAGGCATCTTGCACCGCGTCTCCAGATGCATTCGCAATGGCCTTTTTCGCCGCTTCAATCGCCGGCTTGCCCGCGGCAATCATCGCGGTCAAATTGGCTGGAATACTCGAATCGACGCGATTCAAATCGATGACTTTGTTGCCCTCCAGCGCGCCAACACGGCGGTCTGGTCCAAATACGACGATCTTCATGAAATTCTCCAGAAAAATGGTTTGCGTTTAAACGAGCGCGACATGTTACACAGCCTGCCGAATATACGTTCGACGCCAACAGTGGCCTATTCAATCCCTGATTCCCCGCTCACTTGCAGCGGGGTAATAAAATCGGGGAATCCAAAGGGGCGCAGCCACATGATCAAGGGCGGGGTGAATACCCCGACCGCGAAGTTTTTATTTATTCTTTGAGAATGGTTGGGCGGTAACAGGCAAGAAATTTCGAGTTTTCGCCCAGCTCCTGCTCACAACGATCACGCACGCGCGCCGAACGCTGCAACAACTGCTGCCGATTGATGCCGTAGCGCAGTTGCATCGCAGCGGTATGTTTCTCCAGATAATCCGGATCGAAACCGAGCAAGCCAAGCTCGTTCGCTTCGTCGGTGCGCAACAAACGCATTCGCGTGGACGGAATTTTCTGCATCTCGCCAAAAAGCCTGGGCACACCCATTTCCTGCAAATATTCGCGCGCCTCGCGTTCAGCGAATTCCAGCAAATCGCGCACTTGTGGATCGGTCGATGGCTGTATCTCGACCTCGCCCATGCCTGGAACCGTTCGAGTCGCCCTCCCCCGGTGAATGCCGAGGGCAAACGCGCGGGCATCCCGATAAACGCCCCCGGCAAACAGAAATACACAGGCGCTGCGACAAGTGCCTTTGACGAAAATATGCGCGTTGTTCTGCCTTGCCAGACGTCCCATGGCGATCGCTGCAAGCCCATCGCCACCGATACTGTCCAGGACGATGATAAGGCCGGTGGGAATGGGGTCGCCACGCATTTTCGCTATGGCCGCGCGCAACTGATCGACGTGCGTATTATTCAAGGTTCCGGCGAACGAAATGCTTACTACCTGAGATTGCGCATACGCCGCAAACGAAAAGCAAACCGTCGCAAGACAAAGCAGTAGTGCAAGGCGCGCTTGCACCCACAGGACCATTTCGATTGCGCAAAATGCGCTCATAGTCGCCACCTGCCGCTTGATTGGGTCAGCCCCCGCCAGCCAGTGCTTTCACCAGACGATAAAGAAACTCCTGCCCCTCATATAAAGAACGCACCGGTAAGCGTTCATTTACCGCATGCACGCCCGAGGTTTCAGGTTCGTTAAACATGCCGCTGATGCCATAGGTCGGAATACCCGCGTTATTCAGAAATCGGGAATCGGTGGCGCCGGCCGACATGGTGGGCACCAGGGGCACCCCCGGCCACATTGCCGTGGCAATCGATTGAACCGGCCCGAGGATGCGTTCATCCAAAGGCGCCGGCGGAGACAGAACCGCATCCCCCATCGGCGTCACCGTAATGCGCTCGTTATCGAGCACTCGTGTGAGCGTGCTTCTCACCTCGGCCACCGACTCACCGGGCAGCACCCGGCAATTCACCACCGCGCGGGCGCGCTGTGGCAATGAATTGGTCGCCTCGCCCGCATCAGCCATGGTGGCCACGCACGTGGTTCGCAATTGTGCGTTATAGGAAGGCGTGCGGGACAAGCGCGCGATCGCGCTCGCATCAGGTGGTTCCGCGGCAACCGCCTTCATATCCTCGGCGACTTGCCCTGTGAGTATGCCCGCCATGCGCGCGAAACTCGCCCTTGTAACCGGAAGGAGCTTAGCCGGAAATTCAAAGTCGCCAAGGCGCGCAAGGCCCCGGGCCAGATCGTACAAGGCGTTGTCGCGACGCGGCTGCGCGCTGTGCCCACCGGGGTTGGTGGCCTCCAGCCGGTAGCTTTGGAACACCTTTTCGCCCGCCTGTATGGTCAACCGAACGCGTTTTCCACTTTTGTCCAGTTGTCCACCACCCCCCTCGTTCAGCGCAAGCTCGGCATCCAGCAGCGAGCGATGGTTTTTGAGCAGGAACTCCACCCCATTGTGCGGCGAGGGAATGATCTCTTCGTCGCAGGTCAACGCCAGCACGATGTCGCGATCCGGGATGTATTTCTCAGTGCGATAGCGCATCAGATTGGCGACGAAAGCGGCGGCCATAGCCTTATCGTCGGCGGCGCCACGCGCATAAAAATGGCCGTCCTCCTCGATGAGTTTGAAAGGATCGCGCTTCCAATCTTCGCGCTTGGCCTCCACCACGTCGATGTGCGCGAGCAGCAGCAGCGGCTTTTTCGCGCCATTGCCGCGCAGGCGCACGACCAGATTTCCCTTTTTTGCACCGCCCGGCGGCGACAGCAGTTGCACATCCGCCGCGGCTAGGCCGGCCGAGCGCAGGCGCGCGCCCATGGCCTGCGCCGCATCGGTGCAATTGCCGGTGGAGTCGGTGGTATTGATTTCCACCAATTCGCGGTAGACCTCGCGCAATTGGCGCTGGATCGGTCCGATTGCAGATTCCTGCGCATGAACGACAGTGACAAAACCCTGCAATATCACCCATATCATGAAACAAAGTTTAAATTTCATTTAATAAACCCCAATATATACGTGCTAAATTAGATTTTATAAATATCATAATTGGTATTTAAATTTCAAGTTAGCAATCGTTTCAAACTCCAAATCATTTCAAGCTTTAAATCGTTTAAAGCTCTAAATCATTTCAAGTTCTAAATCGCGCCAAGGCATCGGCAACGCGATCCACGGCGATAATCTCGATCCCGTCCATATGCTGCCGCGGCTTGTTCGCCATCGGAATGATGGCCTGGGTGAACCCGAGTTTCACCGCTTCGCGCAATCGCTCCTGCCCGCGCGGCGCCGGACGCACTTCGCCGGCCAGGCCGACCTCGCCGAACACCGCAAGCTTTCCGGGCAACGGCCGGTTGGTCAGCGAAGACACGATTGCGAGTAAAACCGCCAGATCAGCCGCAGGCTCGCTGATCCTCACACCACCCACCGCGTTGACGAATACGTCCTGGTCATGGCAGGCAATGCCAGCATGCCGGTTGAGCACGGCAAGCAGCATGGCAAGGCGATTCTGCTCAAGGCCCACCGAAAGCCGCCGCGGATTGGGCGCGTGCGAATTATCCACCAGGGCCTGGATTTCAACCAACAGAGGCCGCGTGCCTTCCTGGGTCACAAGAATGCAGGAACCCGCCACATCACCCGAATGTTGAGACAAGAACAAGGCCGATGGATTGGCCACGCCGCGCAGCCCCTTGTCGGTCATGGCGAACACGCCCAACTCGTTGACCGCCCCAAAACGATTCTTGAAGGCGCGCACCAGGCGAAAACTCTGATGCGTATCGCCCTCGAAATACAACACGGTATCGACGATGTGTTCGACAACGCGCGGACCGGCCAGCGCGCCCTCTTTGGTGACATGCCCCACCAGCACGATCACCGTGCCCGATTGCTTGGCATAGCGCGCCAGTTGCGCGACGCATTCGCGAACCTGCGCCACCGATCCCGGCGCGGAGGTGAGCTGCTCGGAATACAGCGTCTGAATCGAATCGATGACTGCAATATCGGGCTTTGATTTCTCCAACGCCGCAAGTATTCGCTCCAACTGGATCTCAGCGAGCAATTGCATCTCACCGGGCGCGAGCGCCAGGCGTTGCGCGCGCAGCGCAACCTGCTCCGCGGATTCTTCTCCGCTGACATACACGGCCTGATACGTGGCGCTCATTTGCGCCATCGCTTGAAGCAGTAGCGTGGATTTTCCTACGCCGGGGTCGCCGCCGATCAACACCACCTGCCCGGCGACCATGCCGCCGCCCAGAACCCGGTCGAATTCGCCTATCCCGGTTGGTACACGCGGCGAGTCACGGGCGCTGACTTCCGATAGCAACTGAAGAGTGGAAGCCTTGGCCAGACCGGCGAATCGATGCCGCTCGCCACTGGGTATTTCGGCGATTGACTCAACCAGGGTATTCCACGCAGCACAACTCGCGCATTGGCCCTGCCATTTGCTCGAGGTGGCGCCGCACTCAGTGCACGAATAATTGGTTTTTACTCTCGCCATCAGTCGACAACCGTAACCGGCACGCGAGCGGCGAGACTGCATAGCAGTTCGTAGCTCACCGTGCCCGCGCTGGCGGCCACCTCGTCGGCGGATAGTCCATCGCCCCACAGCGTAACGGCGCTGCCGACATCGGCGTTCGGAATTTCGTTCAAGTCGACCGACAACATGTCCATGGAGACTCGGCCGACAGTGTGCGCTCGAACGCCATCCACCAGAATTGGCGTACGGTCGGGTGCGTGCCTCGGATATCCGTCTGCATAGCCGCATGCAACTATGCCAATGCGCATGGGCCGCGGCGCGATGAAGGTACCGGAATAACCCACGCGCGCGCCTTGATCCACCGACTGGACGGCAATAATCCTGCTGGTCAAGCTCATTACCGGCCGCGCGCCTATGGACCGGGCGCTCTCCTCTGGAAACGGCGAGCAACCGTACAACACGATCCCCGGCCTTACCCAATCCCCACGAGTTTGAGGATGGCGCAACAGCGCCGCCGAGTTCGCGCTGCTCGATGGCAAGCCCAGGGATTGAACCACCGACTGGAATCGCAGCGCCTGTTCTGCCACACCACGCTCGCCGTCCGCGTCCGCATAATGGGTCATCAAGGTGATAGTTGAGATTTTTCCGCTGGCGCGCAAGCGCTCGATCGCCGCAGGCACCGCGGAAACCGCGAAACCCAGCCGGTTCATGCCGGTGTTTATTTTCAGGTAGGCCTCGATCGGCGCTCTCAAACGAGCGGACTCCAGCATGCCGATCTGCTCGTCGTGATGTATCACCGTTGCCAAACGATGTTGGTCAAACAACTCAATTTCGGCCGCGCCGAAAAAACCTTCCAGTAAAAGTATCGGTTTCAACCAACCGCGATCGCGGGCGGCGACCGCTGCGTCAAGCTCCAATAATGCCAAACCATCGGCCTGCCTCAAGGCGTTTTGCACCCTGGCCAGACCATGCCCATAGGCATCGGCTTTGACGATGGCCCAGATTCGCGCGGCACCCGCGTGTTTGCGCAGCGATTCAAGATTGCCGCGCAACGCACCCAGGTCAATTTTTGCCAGAATCGGTCTCATCCGGCGATTCAAACACATTCGCAAGGACACGGCCACTTGACAAAACTGGCGCCCCGAAGTGTAAATGCCATGGGACGATTATCGAGTAGCCCGTAATAATTATCAGACCGGTCTAATTTAAGTATCAGAGCGGTCTAATTCAAGTATCAGAGCGGTCTAATTCAAGACAAAACATGCCTCTTCCAAGGATGTCATTTTTTGGGAATAATAAATACTCATGCAGCCATGGTATAAAGCGCCACCCTGAAAAGCGCCGCGCACGCAGCGCGAACACCGCTAAGTAATCCAGGCAAAATGACCAGGAAACAGACATGGCTGGGAATGGATTAACCGCCCGATCAGGCGCGGGCAAGTTCTTGAGCGTAAGCGTATGAAACGCGGCTTCTACACCATCATGGCGGCGCAATTCTTCAGCTCTCTGGCTGATAATGCGCTATTGATCGCCTCGATCGCGCTGCTACTTGAGATGCAGGGCCCGGCGTGGATGACGCCGCTCCTAAAATTCTTTTTTACAGTGTCGTACGTGCTGCTCGCGCCGTTTGTGGGCGCGTTTGCCGATTCCCTGCCCAAGGGCCGGGTGATGTTCATCACCAATACCGTCAAGATTTGCGGCTGCTTCTTGATGTTTTTCTATTCGAGCTCGGAATTGTTCGGCCTGCAATCGGATACCTGGGTGCTGATGTCCTACACCCTGGTGGGATTGGGCGCCGCGGCTTACTCGCCGGCCAAATACGGCATCCTCACTGAATTGCTGCCGGCCAGGCAACTGGTGCTGGCCAATGGCTGGATCGAGGGCTTGACTGTGACCTCCATCATTCTTGGCACGGTGTTGGGAGGCGCGCTTATCAGCCCGAAGATCTCCTCGATGCTTCTTTCCATCGATTTGCCGCATTTGGACCTCGGCATAGACACACCGGCCGAAGCTGCTATTCCCATCATCGCCGTGGGCTACATCATCGCCGCGGCGTTTAATCTTTTCATTCCAGATACCGGGGTGCGTTACGACAAGCAGACTCGCAATCCCCTATTGCAGGTAAGCGAGTTCGCGCACTGCTTCACCACGCTTTGGCGTGACAAGCTGGGTCAAATATCCCTTGCCATCACCACTCTATTCTGGGGGGCCGGCGCCACGCTTCAATTCATCGTGCTGGCATGGGCGGATAAACATCTGGGCCTGGCGTTGGACAAGGCCGCGCTACTACAAGGCATTACCGCAGTCGGCGTGGCGATGGGTGCGGTGTTCGCCGCGCGGTTTATCCCGCTTAGAAAATCGCTGGATGTCTTGCCCGCCGGAGTTGCCATGGGCTTGGTGGTGATTACCTTAGTGGCAATATCATGGTTGCCGCTGGTGTACGCCTTGTTGATATTCATCGGCGCGCTGGCCGGGTTTTTCGTTGTGCCGATGAACGCGCTGTTGCAGCATCGCGGCCACGTGCTGCTATCGGCGGGTCATTCCATAGCGGTACAGAATTTTAATGAAAATACCTCGATTCTCATCATGCTTGCCCTATATTCCTTTATGGTCGGGCAGGATTTGCACATCAATTTCATCATTGTGCTGTTCGGCTTGTTTCTGTCCAGCGCGACCTATATGGTTATTCGACTGCATAACCGCAATCAGCGGCACGCCGATTCACTGCATCTTATCGGCATGGACAAGCCACACGGGTAATCACCACAGAAAACCCCGACCTGGCTACAAAACCAACACCGCTTACCCCAGCTTAAGCGTGGCCATGGTTATCCTAGCAAAACACAGATCCTCCCAGGCTCTTGCTTTGTCGGGAAGATTGCCCAGCAAATAGGCCGGGTGATAGCTCACGATAGTCGGCACGCCTTGGTAGCTGTGAAGCTTGCCGCGCATGCTGGCAATGGTGGCGTCAGATTTCAGCAGTGTCTGCGCGGCGACCCGGCCCATGGCCAGTATCAGTTTGGGCTGCACTAACTGTATCTGGCGATCAAGCAAGGGCGCACATTGCATCACCTCGCCCGCATCGGGATCGCGATTTTCCGGCGGCCGACATTTGAGTACGTTGGCGATATAGACACTTTCGTTGCGCGAAAGCTTGAGCGCCGCGAGCATGTTATCCAGCAACTTTCCGGCCTGGCCGACAAAGGGTTCTCCGCAAGCGTCCTCCTCAGCGCCCGGTGCCTCACCCACGATCATCCAGTCTGCGGTTTGCGCGCCGACACCGAATACGGTTTGAGTTCGGGTCTTGCACAGTCCACAGGCGGTGCAGTTGCCTACCTCAGCTTTGAGGTGAGCCATCGTCATGCGGGTTATGCGTTGGCCACGCTCATCGGCGGCCTGCGTCTGGACAACTGCGGGAACACGTTGCGATGCTCCGGGGGGCGATGCGTCCGGGACCAATTTCCCCGCGAGCGATGCGTCGGGGGGCGAAGCAGGCTCGCGCAAACGCCATACCGGCGCCAATCCCATCGCATCGAGCAATTCCAAACGGCGGCTCATAACACCAGACCCATGACCAGGGCGTCCTCTCTGCTGCGCGCAGCCGGATAATAATCGCGGCGCACACCGACCTGCTTGAAGCCGAAACTCGCGTATAGCTTGATCGCACCGGAATTGCTGGGCCGCACTTCGAGAAGGATCTTTTCCGCCTTCGCGAGTCGCGCCTTGTCGATCAAGTAGAGCAGCAAGCGCCTGCCGTGGCCAAGGCCCTGGTGGCTCTCTGCGATGCTCAAATTCAGCAGGTGCACTTCCGCCACGTCCTCGTCAACCACCACGTTCATCAACACCGCGTAGCCCAGCAATTCATGCTCCCCGCGGCACAAGCAGCCGTCATATCCGGCGCGCAGCGAATCGAGAAAATTTCCCTGGGTCCAGGGAAATTCGTAAATTTTCCGCTCTATCGCCATTACCTCGGCAAGATCGTCCTCCCGCATCGCGCAGTAGCGGACTCCGGTTGTAAGGACGGCGCTCACGGACTATTCGCTCGCCGAATTTGCGCTTGCCGTATTTGCACTCGCCGCATTTGCACTCGCCGTATTTGCACTCGCCGTATTCTCACTTACTGCCTCTCACTGGTTTTCAAGGCGACCTTGTCGCGCAAGTATATCGGCTGTGCCATGGCCGCGGGCTTGCCTTCACCCCGTTCGAAACGCGGGCGCGCCAGACGCAGAATCGCGGCGGCGGTAGGAGAAATGTCGGGGCGCGTCGCGATCAACTGCGGCCCCAGACGTGTTGCCAATAAATCGGCATAGGCTTGAAAACCCGAGCCGCAACCGATCCAGCCGCCCCCCTCCACCAGAGGCAATGCGCGCGGCGCGCACAGACCCGGCGCGCAGACCTCCACCCAGGCATCGCCTGATTTGAGATATGCCGCGTGATAGACCTCGCTCATTCGGGCGTCGATGCATACGATAACCCGGGGTTCCCCGGCATCCTCGGCAAGTGCGAGCAAGGTGCCCACTCCAACTACCGGCAGATTGCGGGCCAGGGCCAGCCCTTGCGTTACGCCGCAGGCGATACGCAATCCTGTAAATGCGCCAGGACCTTCGCCATAGGCGACCCCCTCAACGCCGGACAACGGCAATCCGGCATCGGCAAGCAATCCATCCAGCTCATCCAGCAGGATCTCCGCATGACGCTGCTCGGCGAGAACATGTCGCGAAAAAACCTGATCACCCGCGGATACGGCCAGTGAGCAGTAGGAGGTGGAAGTCTCGATGGCGATGAGATTCATCGCTCGGCGCGGCGCCCGCTGTATCGAGACTGTATTGACGCCGAGGCAAAAGGATTCCATGCGCGCATTCTATCCAGCTTGACGCGCCCTGCCCGCATACTCATGATGGCGCGTTTTCCGCATGGGGCACCACAATCATGAGCAAGCATCGCATCGCCGTCATTGCCGGAGACGGGATAGGTAAGGAGGTCATGCCCGAGGGCCTTCGCGCCATGGAATCGGCAGGCCGAAAATTCGGCATCGAATTCGAATGGACCGAATTTCCCTGGAGCTGCGAGTACCGCACCCAACACGGTCGCATGATGCCCGAGGACGCGATCGACACCTTGCGCAGATTCGAAGCCATCTATTTTGGCGCCTGCGGATTCCCCGGCGTTCCCGATCACATTTCGCTTTGGGAAATGTTGATTCCGATGCGCAGGGCGTTTGATCTCTACGTGAATTTGCGTCCGGTAAGGCTGATGCCCGGCATCGAGCCACCGGTAAGAAACCGCCAACCCGGCGACATCGATTTCTGGGTGGTGCGGGAAAACACCGAGGGCGAATACTCCTCGGTAGGCGGCCGCATATTCGATGGCACGCCGCGCGAAACCGTTATTCAGGAAACCATTTTCACTCGTCACGGCACCGACCGCATTATCCGATGGGCGTTCGAACTGGCGAAGAGCCGGCCGAAAAAGCACCTCACCTCGGCCACAAAATCCAATGGCATCGCCATCACCATGCCCTACTGGGACGAGCGCTTCGCGGCCATGGCAAAGGAATACCCCGAGGTGCGCACCGATCAGTTTCACATCGACATCCTCACCGCGCATTTCGTGCTGCACCCGGATTGGTTCGATGTGGTGGTCGGGTCGAATCTTTTCGGCGACATCCTCTCCGATCTTGGCCCGGCGGTCACCGGCACCATCGGTATCGCGCCTTCGGGCAACATCAACCCTTCGCGCGAATCACCCTCACTGTTCGAGCCGGTTCATGGCTCAGCGCCGGACATCGCCGGAAAAAACATCGCCAATCCCATCGGCCAAATCTGGTCAGGCGCGATGATGCTGGAGCACCTGGGGTACAAGCCGGCCTCAGATGCCGTGGTCCGAGCCATCGAAGCCGTACTCACCGACGGTCCACGGACGCGCGACATCGGCGGCACCGCCTCCACCCAGGAAATGGGCAAGGCGATCGCCGCGGCCATCTGAAGCGCTATCTGAAGCTCAATGAATGATCGACAACCCGTGGTTCTATGCGGTGGCGCTGCCTTGCGTCATCCTCACTGGCATTTCCAAGGCAGGGCTGGGTATCGCAGGGGGGATCGCGGTACCAATCCTGGCCCTTGTGATTTCCCCAATCCAGGCCGCCGCGATAATGCTCCCCATCCTGCTGGTTATGGACGTGGTGAGCGTCTATATATACCGCCGCGAATGGAGCCGCGAGCACATGCGAATCATCCTGCCTGCCGGTGTATTGGGCACATTGATCGGCTGGGCAACTTTCAGCTTTCTGGATGAACATTCGCTTCGCATTCTGCTGGGCTTAATTTCAATAGGATTCGTGGCGCAAAGCTGGATCAGCAAACAGCCGCCCGACCCGACACCACGATTCAAAAAAGGTTTCTTCTGGGGAACGATCTCGGGATTGACCAGTTTCGTCGCGCATTCAGGAAGCCCACCGCTGTTTGTGTATCTCCTGCCACTACGCCTGCCCAAAGCAATTCACGTGGGCACCACGGTGATATTTTTCGCCGTCATCAACGCAATGAAAATCGTTCCCTATTTCACGCTGGGCTTAATCGACGCTACCAACATGACAACAGCGGCGGTACTGCTTCCGCTTATCCCCATTGGTATCGTGCTGGGCATCTGGATACAACGCAAACTGAGTACGATCTGGTTTTTCCGCCTCGCCTACAGCCTGCTTCTGTGTACCGGCGCAAAGTTGCTGTATGACGGACTAATGCATTCGCTCTAGGACTGCCCGCCGCTGCAATTGATCAGATCCCCCGATATAAAGCTGGCATCCTCGGAGGCCAGAAACGCAATCGCGGCGGCCTGTTCTTCCGGGGTCCCGCGCCGCCGCAGCGTTTGCTGGTTGGTGATGTCTTCGAACATTTCCCGGCGGTAAATATCAGCATCGGTGCCCTCCTCGACCATGACGCCAGGCTGGATTTGCAGGCGCGAGGTGATGCGATCGGGGATATCAGTTCCGCCAGGGGACAGGGTATTGATGCGTATGCCGTGCCGCCCATACTCCATGGAGAGCACTTTACTCAGAGCCAGTATTCCGCCTTTGCTGGCGGCGTATGGGGCGCGGTACAGACCGCGCACCGATTGCGAGCCGACGTTCACGATAGAACCGGCTTTTTGTTCCATCATCATCGGCAGCACCGCCAGGCAGCACCACAGCGTCGGGAACAGGGAGCGTTCCAGTTCCAGCTTTACTTCGTCTTCCGAGTACGTATGGTAGGGCTTGATCCAGATCGTGCCGCCGACGTTATTGACCAGCACGTCGATGCGGCCATAGGCTTCACGCGTTTGTCGGACCAGCTCTTGCGCACCGGATAAGCTACCGAGGTCAGCCAGCACCTTGATGGCCGGCACCTTGTGTTCGCCAAGTTCGGCCAGGGTTTTTGTTGCACTCGCATCGACGCGATCGGCCACGACGATGGTCCCGCCTTCCTGGCCAAGGCGCTTGGCCGTGGCGCGGCCAATGCCTTGACCGGCGCCTGTGACCACGCATACCTTGCCAACAAATCTTCGCGCTCCCGCCGCCCGTGGTTCCAGCGTATCCGCCATTTTTTTCTCCGTTCAAATAGATGTATGCGCCACGCCGATCTCGGGCTTGGATTCGATGACCTCTTGGACCGCCTCGGCAAAGTCCATATTGGCAGGTTTCACGAACGAGGCTGAGCGTACGCGGTGCGTGAGCGGATCGAGCGCCGGTGGCTCGACACCTTGCTCCAATGCGAGCGCGCATTTCATCAAGCGATTGCGCGCCATGATGATGGCATTGTCACTCGATACCAGCATCTCTCTTGAACGATCGACGATGGCGCCAGCGCTCTCCTGAAGCGAAGCGTCCTGCATGGCTATCCCGGGGATGCCGCTGTAATAGATGCCGGCTTTCTGCGCGGCGCGATCCATGCCGAAGCGGTTTTGCCGGTTCTGAGCCGGATGAAAACTGCCGGGGATGAGTTCCGGATAGAGTCCCTTGCCATCGCTCATTGCGGTGTGCTCTTCGGTCGTCAAGGCGCGCGTCGGATGATGGGTCAAAGTCCAAACGAAGCAATTGTGCTCGTCGATGGGCACCCAGGCGTGGCCGTGCAACGCGTGATCGCCATAGGGGGGAATCATCGTGTACCAGGGCAGTATCCATTGCGTGACGCGCCAATAATGCTGTCCGGCCTCGGCATTGCGCCGCGCCCCGATCAACAGGCCGGTCGGTGAATTCATCACCTCTATCTTCGGCTTGGTGTCCTTTTGATACTGCGCGCCCTTCGATCCGGCGCGCATCGGTTCGTGCTCCATCGCACCGCTGTGCAGCCAGGAAACGTGTGCGCCATCGATACCACCTTCCATGGACTGAAGGTAATTCGATTCCTGCCAGCGTTTGTTGACATAGCGCTGCGCCTGCGGCACCGCCATCCATTCGAAATCAGGGAAGGATGGTTTGTGCTCCGGCGGTCCCATGTAGGTCCAGATAACGCCGCCGCGCTCAACGCACGGGTAAGACTGAAGCTTTACGCGCTGCGCGAAGCCCCGTTCTGCCGATTCCGAGGGCACCTCAAGACATTGCCCGGTGACATCGTATTTCCAGCCGTGATAGGCGCATCGTATGCCACCCTCTTCATTGCGACCGTACCAAAGCGATACGCGGCGGTGCGCGCAGAATTCACTGATGAGACCGACGCGGCCCTGCGTGTCCCGAAACGCCAGCAACTGCTCGGAGAGCACCTTCACCTGGATTTGCGCGCAGTCGGGTTCTGGCAACTCCGTGGAGAGCAGAAGCGGAATCCAGTAACGCCGGAATAAAGCGCCCATGGGCGTGCCCGGCGCCGTTTGAGTGAGCAAATCGTTTTGTTCCTGGCTGATCACTGGGACAACTCCTGCCAATACGTTGTGCGAGCACGCTTATCCAGACTTCTCAATTAGATGTCGTGGCGTGGTTCAAATTATACTCATTACAACAAATTGAGCGCCGTGGGTCAGCTCAAGCGTAGCATTGTCGCTTCGTCAAACCGACTCATTACGCAGTATTGGATACCTTGGAACCGTCATGAAAAACCATATCGTCCGCGTCGCCCGGAGCGCTGCTTGCTCGATCACAATCATCGCTTGCGGGATTGGCGCAATCGCTCTTCCGGCATTGGCGCAGAGCTATCCCAATCGCCCTGTGACCTTCATCGTGCCCTTCACACCGGGCACCGGCATCGATATCATCGCGCGTACATTTGGCCAGCAACTCACGCAGCGCTGGGGCCAGCCGTTCATCATCGACAATCGCGCCGGAGCGAGCGGCAATATAGGCGCCGAGATGGTCGCCACCGCCAAGCCGGACGGCTATACGCTGATGGTAACCGCCACCAGCCTGGTAACCAATGCCGCAGTCAACAAAAATCCGCGCTACGACCCCTTGAAGAGTTTCGAGGCGATCAGTCTGGTGGCCACCGGCATCATGTCGCTCCTGGTGAGCAACGAAACGCCCGCGATGTCGGTGAAGGAATTGATTGCGTACGCCAGGCAGCGGCCCGGCGAACTCAACTATGCCTCCTCGGGAAATGGCACACCACAGCATTTGTCAATGGAACTGTTGAAGCTCGAAGCCGGCGTGGATCTGACGCACATTCCATTCAAAGGCACGGCGCCTGCCATTACCGATACGGTCGCCGGTCGGGTCAACGCCATGTTCATGCCGATCCACACAGCGCTGCCATTTCTTTTGCGTAACCAGTTGCGAATGCTCGCGGTGGTGGCGGCCGAACGCTCGCCGGTAGTACCCAATGTACCGACCATGAAGGAGGCGGGTTTCCCCGGCATTCAGGTTGAGAACTGGTATGGCGTGATGGCCCCCGCCGCCACGCCCGCCGAGATCGTCACCCGAATCAATTCGGAAATCAACGCCATGTTGAAGACCCCCGAGACCAGCGGCATGCTCTCAAAACAGGGCCTGCAACCGATAGGCGGCGCGCCCTCCCGCTTGACCGATCTAATCAGGTCCGAGCAGCAGCGCTGGCCGCGCGTGGTTGCAGCGGCGCGGATTGCGGCGGATTGAGTGGCGGATTGAAGATCTGTATCAAAACAGGCGCAATTCAGTTACGCCATTGCATTATTATTCTTCCCGTTCTCTCGCATAGAGGAGTAAGCAATGGCCGCTGTACACCCCGTTTCGCAAAACCAGACTAAAGTCGATTTCGGCCGCACCGGCCCAGGCACGCTCGCCGGCCGCTATATGCGCCAGTTCTGGCAGCCGGTTTTCAATTCAGACCAATTACCTGCCGGCCGCGCGAAACCTATTCGCATCATGAGCGAGGACTTCACGCTCTACCGCGGACAAAGCGGTGTCGCACACGTAGTGGCGCAACGCTGCGCTCACCGCAGCACGCTGCTCAACACCGGCTGGGTGGAAGGCGACGACCTTCGCTGCCTCTATCACGGCTGGAAGTTCAACGGCGAGGGCAAGTGCGTGGAGCGTCCACAGGAAAAAACACCGCCTAACAGTCACGATGACATCAAAGCTTATCCAACGCGCGAGCACGTCGGCCTGATATTCGCCTTTTTCGGCGAGGGTGAGGCGCCGCCCTTCCCGCCTTTTCCGGCGTTCGAGGACGAGGGCATCGTCGAGACGCGCTCAACGGTTTATCCCTGCAACTACTTCCAGACGCACGAAAACAATTTCGACCCCTGCCATATTCTCTGGTCGCACAGCCACGGCATCACCCATGAAGATTTCATGTCCCTCGACATGTCGGTGCAGCCGCCACCCGAGGAAACCGACTTCGGCACCCTGCATCGCTGGAACTTCGGCAACGAAGTCATGCGCACCGCGATGCTGGGCTTGATGCCCAATGCCGTTCGCCTGCTGATACCCGTGGTCAATGGCATTGCCAGGGCGGACATCTGCCCGCGATTTCGCGACACCTACCTCATTCACGTCCCCATCGACGACGACACCCACATCTTCACCCGGACGCAATTGGTGCGCGTAACGGGCGCCGCGGCTGATCGTTACCAAACCGAAATGCAGCGGCTGCGCGAAGACTGGGCGAAGAACTGGAAGCTGGAGGCGCATTACACGACGGAAATCATGGCGGGCCGCATGACCATCAACGATGTGATCGAGCATCCTTATCTGGCCACAGTGCAGGACCAAGTGGCGCAGGCCGGACAAGGCCGCAATGTCGATCGCCGCCTCGAACGCCTCGGACTATCGGACCGCCACCTTGGTTTCATGCGCCGTATCTGGGCACGCGAAGCGCTGGCCTTCGCCGAAGGCCGGCCCATCAAACATGGCGATGCCCATGTGGATTGCAGCCCGCTGCATGAGCAGAAGAATGCCTTGAAGGCAAGCGGGGCCTATTAAGATAAGTGCACGAGGGTCACGCCGCAAGGCAGATCGCTCACTTTAAATATTCTCAGTTTGGAATTTAAAATAGCCTAAAAGATCTGTTAGATATAGACTATTTTATATAAAAGTATAACTTTTATACAGATCTAAGCAGATCGACCGGCGTGAACCGACCGCCCAGCACACGTTGCGCATCAACACCCCACCAGCCCGCCAGCGCGGTGGCATACAGGCTGCGAAAATCAATCGCGTGACGCAGGTTGCCATTTTCAAGCTGATCCAGGCGCGGCGCTTCGCCATACAGGCCGCCCTTCACCCTCCCACCAGTGACGAAATGCACATTGGCGGAGCCATGGTCGGTGCCCATCGATCCGTTCTCCGCCGGACGGCGGCCGAATTCGGCATAGGTCATGAGCAAGGTGTTGTCCCACTGCCCGTTGCGCTGCAGGCTTTGCCGAAACGCGGCGATCGCCTCGGCAAACTGCCGCAACAGGTTGGCGTGCACGCCGGGTTGATTCTGGTGCGTATCAAATCCATTCAGCGAGACCTTGATAGCCGCCACTTTCGCGCCGCCTGAGAGCACCTGCGCCGCGACACGCAGGGAATTGCCCAGTTCGCCTGCCGGGAATCCTTCCTCGGGCCGGGCGCCTTTGGCAATTTTGTTCGCGGCCTGCACGATATCGCTCTCCACTTTCAACACATGCGCGAGTGCCTCCGATCCCGAGGCGCGCACCGTTTTGGCAAGCCGTGAGCGTTGCAGGAATTGTTCCGGATTGACGAGCGCGATGCTGCGCGTACCCGCCAGGGGACCATTCTCCTGTCCACCCACGACCAGGCCTTCCGCGGCGAAGTCCGAGGGCACCGGTTCGGCGGCGAAGCCACGCGCCAACCAGCCCTCGCTCAGAGTCTCATTGCTTGCCGACGCGGTGTCCCAAATATCGATCGAACGAAAGTGCGAGAAATTCGGATCGGCATAGCCCACGCCTTGCACCAACGCCAACTGTTTGGATTGCCACAAGGGCATCAGGGCGGCCAGTGAAGGATGTAAGCCCAGATGCTCATCGAGCGCCAGCACCTCATCTCTAGGGATGGCAAGACGCGGTCGAAGACGCGGGTAAGCAGGATCCGCATAAGGCACTGCAGTGTTCAAACCATCGTTGCCGCCTTTTAACTCCACCAGCACCAGCAACCTGCCGTAATCACCGCCGGGGGCCGCCAAAACGATTTCCGGAAGGCAGGCACTCAAAATTCCCGCGCCCGCCGCTTCTATGAATCCGCGCCTGTCCATGTCCACCTCTACTTGAGCTGAAACACCGGGTCCAGGGCCAGCAGCCGGACCAGTTCACGATTGGCCAGCATCGCGGGCAAGCCGCCTGCCGGTTCAGCCGCGAGAACAATTCGTCGCACCGGGTCGCCGTCGCCCGCAATCGTCACGGGGAAGTGGGCCAACCATTTCTCGCTGTCGAAACGCATTTCCGCGATTGACTTGCTCATTCGCTCGCGAGTCTCGACCGCCATGCGCGCGACCCCCTTAGCCGCGGCAAAAGCGCCAAATCCGTTGCGATCTGTCGCCACAATTGCCCCAGCATCATCGCCATTGAACAAACGCTCGATGAATTGTTTGCGTGCCAACAGGGTGGAGCTATTTATCCAGCGAAGCCCCCCCGGCCAGCCTTTGACGTTTGGCGGTGAAAAAAGATTCTGTCCCAAGCCGGCCATTAAAAGTGCCAGCGGCATGGTGTCGCCAACAGGTATTTCAAATTGGCGCACCGTCCCCACCACCAGATCGGCCGGCGACTTGAACATGTTGCCGCGATTCTCCGCTGCCCAGAATGCGCGAGAAAGCAGCAACTCACGTAACGCCGTCTTAATGTCGTAGCGCGATGCGCGAAATGCCGCTGCGATTCGCTGAACTTCGCGGGGATCGGGCCGCTGCGAGACGAACTCCCGCCAGAGTTTTTCGACGATATGTTCAGCGGTACGCGATTGAGCCAGCAGAATATCCAGCACCGCATCGCCGTTGAAATTTCCGGTTTGTCCGAGTACGGTCTTTTCCCCCGTGTCATGCGCCATCGCGTTCCACAGGTATTCGCCGCTGTCCGGATCGATCGACCATCCGGTAAAGGCACGCGCCGCCTCGCGTATATCGGTCTCGCTGTAGCGGCCCTCGCCGAGCGTATGCAACTCCATCACTTCGCGAGCGAAATTCTCATTTGGCTGTCCGCGACGATTACTCGCAGAATCCAGATATATCAACATCGCAGGGTCTTTTGACACCGAATGAAAAAGTGCGGCAAAGTTGCCCGTGGCATGGCGGCGTAACAACATATTCTGGCGATACATCAACTGCAGCATGCGCACTTTCTGCTGGCTCGAGGTGAAGTGACCATGCCAGAGGAGGGTCATGCGCTCATTTAACTGCGATGGCGAATCAAGCATTTCGCCGACCCACCAGGCGCGCAGTTCAAGCTCACGATTCAGGTCGCGCTCCTGCAACTTACGGCGTTCCTCTACGCTGGCATTGCGGAAGGTGCGAGACGAGGTCACTGGCTCGCTCACCCAGGCGGGCGGCGGCATCCTGGCCTCAGAACGACTCTCTGCAAGCAGGCGAGTAACCGCCTGTTCGCGCGACAGGAAAGACAATTCGCGAATTCGCGGCATGGTGAGACCGAAGGTCGTTCGCACCAGGAGGTGGCGAGCCTCGTCCACCCCCATGCCATTGGCGAAAACGGTGCTGATCCCCGCCAGGCCCATAAGCAGCGCAACAAGGATTCCAAACAAGCGGAAATGTCCGCTCAGCGCATGTCTAAATATGCCGCGCAGGGTGAACATGGTCAGATTTGGAATCTAACGATTCTTACCGCGATACAGTTCGCGGCCATGCTGATCAATATCGCGCCGCAATTGGCGGCCTTCGTCGGGAGACAGTCGATCATGAACGGGTCGTGCAGGACCGGGCGCTTCGCGCATTCGTTCCATCTCACCCTGCTTATGCGGACCCTGTGTCCGGCCTTTTTCGGGCGTGAATCCCTTGCCGGGAGCGGGCTGGGCGAGCGCAGGCACGCCGGCGCAGCAGAGCGCAAATAAACAAACCATCAAACCCCCATGCCGCATCGCCATCACGCCATCCCTGTATCGAAGATACATCCGGGTCTAAAAATACACCCAATTGGCAGTCCCGACCCAAGCCTTGTACTCGCTATTGTAAATATTTGTTTCAGCCTGCCATTTCAGAAACCCCCTGTTACGCGGCACTTTTTAACACGGCATATTACGCGGCACTTGGAGGCAAGCGCCATGCCAGCTACCATGTACGCATGAGCGAACAAAAATTCAAGATCCTGGTAGTTGATGATGACCTGCGCTTGCGCGATCTATTGCAACGATACCTGAGCGAGCAAGGATTTGTCGTGGCGACGGTACCTGAGACGGCAAGCATGAACAAACTTTTGGCCAAGGAGCGCTTCGATTTGCTGGTGCTCGATATCATGATGCCGGGAGAGGACGGCTTAGCCGCGTGCAGGCGCTTGCGCGGCACCAAAAACGCCATCCCCGTCATCATGCTCACGGCCAAGGGCGACGAGGTAGAACGCATACTTGGCCTTGAAATGGGCGCCGACGACTACCTGCCCAAACCGTTTAATCCACGCGAACTGGTGGCGCGCATCAACGCGGTATTGCGGCGGCGTGGCGCTGTTGCCCCCCCCGGCTCACCGAGCTTGGATACCACCGAAGTCTGTTTCGGCGGCATGAAGGTGAATCTTGCGACGCGCACGCTGACTCGTGAAGGCAAGGCCGTGTCGCTCACCACTGGCGAATTCGCCTTGCTCAAGGTGCTGGTGACGCATCCGCGCACAACGCTTTCGCGCGACAAGCTCATGGAATTGGCGCGCGGTCGCGAATATGAAGTGTTCGATCGCGCCATTGACGTGCAGATCTCCAGATTGCGAAAGTTGATCGAACTGGATCCGGCGCACCCAAGCTACATTCAGACGGTATGGGGCTTCGGCTACGTGTTCGTGCCTGATGGCGGCGCGACCGCGCCGGCCTGAACCAATCACCCTCGAACGCAATGTCCCTTTGGCCGCGGTCGTTGTTATGGCGCACCTTCGCACTGCTTGCACTTCTCGGGGTAGCGACTACAGTTGCGTGGTTCCTGATTTTCCGCGCTCACGAGCAAACGCCGCGCGCCGGGCAAATCGCGCAAAACATCGCAAGCGTGGTCAATCTCACTCGCGCGGCGCTGGTGACGGCACAGCCGGAACGCCGCCGCGACTTACTCATCGATCTCGCGGAAAATCAGGGCATCGAGGTGTATCCGGGGGAGTTCGACGATCAGGTCCGCGATCCGCCGGAAACCGATCTGGGCAGGCTCATTGCCGCCGAGGTGCGCGTGCAACTGGGCGAAAAGACACGTCTTGCGCTGGAACGAAATGGCCTGCCTGGCGTATGGGTCAGCTTTACCATTCTGGATGACGAATACTGGATGCGCATTCCTAGGGAGCGTCTGGAGCGCGATATCGCGCTACAGTGGCTCGGCTGGGCGACGCTCGCCCTGGTGCTAGCGCTGATCGCGGCGTATCTGGTGGTGTCGCATATCAATCGTCCACTGAAGGCCCTCGCTGCGGCCGCAATAGAAATTGGCAAAGGGCGCACACCGGAGCCGGTTCCGGAAATTGGCGCCGCCGAAATTCAAGCGGTTTCGCGCGCTTTCAACCAGATGTCGCGCGATCTTTTGCGCAGCGGGCACGACCGCGCCGTAATTCTCGCCGGCATATCGCACGACTTGCGCACGCCATTGGCGCGCTTGCGCCTGGGCGCGGAAATGAGCCAGGCCGATGAATCGCTCAAGGAAGGCATGCGCGCGGATATCGAGGAGATGGACCGTACCATCGGGCAATTTCTCGATTTCGCACGAACCAATAATGCTGAAGGCGAAACCACGCAAGCCGCGCGAATGTCCGATCTTGCGGCGGAATTTGTCGGACAACAACACAAGCTAGGCCGCACTATTGCCATGCAGATCGAGGAAACCCCGATCATTCAAATTCGACATCAAGTCATGCGACGCGTGCTCGCAAATTTGATCGACAACGCATTGCGCCACGCCATGCACGGCATCGAATTGCGAACAAGGAAGGAAAATAACAACACCATCGTCGAGGTTCTTGATCGTGGCCCCGGCATTCCCGCCGATCTGGCAGAACAAATGAAACAGCCTTTCACCCAACTCGATCCGGCGCGTTCGGGAACCGTAGGCTCAGGTCTGGGCTTGGCCATCGTCGATCGGGCGGCAAAGCTCCACGGCGGACAGTTCGAGCTCCTGCACAGACCCGGGGGCGGCCTGATCGCGCGCGTTAGCCTGCCTGA
>CAMDFL010000046.1 GCA_945897475.1 Bordetella parapertussis | reverse complement strand
TGCATTGCCAAGAGTTCGTCCACGACCTTGTTGACGGTACCAAAGGTCACAAGATTGTCCATAATGAAATCGATGGTGATTTCGGAATCCGGCTGTTCCTTGGAATTCTTGAATACAATTTGCCGGCCGCCGCGGAAGAATTTCTTACTTAATTGCTCGTAATAAAAGCGATAGGGGCTGTTGGGATCAAATCGTCCATAGGACGCGGCGACCTTGTCATCATCCGCGACAAAAATCGTACGCGCGATTCTCCAGTCGGCGACATCGGCGACTTTGCCGGCTTTTGCTTTTCCCTGTGCGTAATTCGTCCAGTGCGAGGAGAGCCATTTATCCAGGAGGAAGTTGGCTGAGAGTGGGTGAAAATCGCGTTCGCCCATGATGATGACGCCCTTGGAAAACGGGGCGACAACGGCACCGACAATCTCGGGACGGGGCGATTGAAATGGCTTGGGCATGATGCCCACGCCCAGATCGGTGTCCATGGTCTTGCGTGTGGTGATCTTGAATCGGTTATCAGGCAAATCTATGTCGTAGGGCGTGTCTCGCTTCCAGATTTCCAGAATAACGTCAATCGCTTCAGCGAAGATTTTGTTACGATCCTGATCCAATAGGCCCAATACCTCGGAGTCAAATGGGGTGCCGGTGCTGATTCCCAGTATCAACCTGCCTTCGGACATATGGTCGAATAGCGCCGCGTGCGCCGCGATTTGCGCCGGATGCATATGGGCAATGGTGGCGGTGCCGGTTCCCAGTTTCAGGGTCTTGGTGGAGTGAATCAGCGTGGCGAGAAACAGCATGCTGCTGGAGACGTTCTCCGCCTTGTCAGCGAGATGTTCGCCGATAAAGGCATCATAGAATCCCAGCTTGTCGGCAAGAATGAAGGCTTCTCGATCCTCTTTCAAAGTTTCGGTCATGCTCCGGTGCAGGGGGTGGACCGGCATAGTGAAATACCCGAGTCTCATATCTTTCTCCTTATTAGATCGCTCTGAAACTTATTAGATCGCTCTGAAACTTATTAGATCGCTCTGACATTTATTAGTGTTAGTCCAAGACGGTTGCCCAGACGATTGTGTGAATGTGAAACTGTTTGTATAGCCTGATCGCAGGCCTTATTTTAGTCGGCCAGAAGTTTGAGTTCTTCACGGTAGCGTTTGGCGCGCCGAACATAGATATCGGCGATGTTCGTAAGCCGCATACTTTCTTCCCGCGATAGTTCCCGTACTATTTTTGCCGGCGAACCAACTACCAGGACGCCATCGGGAATTTCCTTGCCTTCGGGCACCAGGGCGCCAGCGCCGACCAGGGTGCCGGCGCCTACTTTTGCACCATTGAGAAGAATGGCTCCCATACCTATCAGGGTCCCGTTCCCGACGCGACAACCATGCAGCATGACCATGTGGCCTATGGTCACATCCTTGCCCAGTATTAGGGGATACCCCGGGTCGGCATGCAGGACGGAACCGTCCTGGACGTTGCTGCGTTCGCCAATGGTGATCTGTTCGTCATCGCCGCGCACGACGGCATTGAACCAGACACTCGCTTGATGGTCCAAGGCTACCGAGCCGATAAGCGTCGCGGTGGGTGCCAGGTAATACTCATTGGATCGAAACTCGGGCACTCGTCCATGCAAAGCGTATTTGGGCATGAATGACTCTAAATATTATTATTGCGTAGATTGTTGTGGATTGCACGGCGGTGGAGATTGCACGGCGCGACGATCATAGCATCGAGTTGATATGATGCCGACTTTTCAGCGGGCTAGTTGCATGTTTGAAAGTGAATCGGTGCTTCTCTCGGTGAGGTGGCTCAGATGATTGAAAGTGAATCGGTGTTTCTCTCGGTGAGGGGCCTCAGGTATCACGTACGAACTTGGGGAAACCCTGAAGCGCCGAAGATTTTCATGCTTCACGGATGGATGGACGTTTCCGCTTCGTTTCAATTTGTTGTCGATAACTTGCGGTCCGAATGGCAGGTGCTTGCGCCCGACTGGCGCGGATTCGGATTGACTGATTGGTCGGCCGCCGACTGTTATTGGCACCCTGATTACCTCGCGGACTTGGATGCATTGATTGCGAGCTTGCATCCGGATAAGCCCATCAATCTTGTCGGCCACAGCATGGGTGGCAATATAGCCTGCATGTATGCGGGCGTTCGTCCTGGACGCGTTGCGCGATTGGTCAACCTAGAGGGCCTTGGCATGCGCGACAGTAGCGCGGCAGAGGCACCGAAAAAATACTCTCAATGGTTGGACGATCTCAACAAACCACAGCGCCTGCGATCCTATGAGTCCTACGATGAGCTTTCGCTGCGATTGCGCGAATCCAACCCACGATTGGACCCGGAGCGTGCCAGGTTTCTCGCCCACCATTGGGGAAAACCCGCTGAAGGTGGAGGTATAGCATTGCGTGGGGATCCTGTGCATAAGAGGGTCAATCCGGTGCTCTACCGGGGTGCGGAAGTGGCCGCCTGCCTTCGACAGATTTCGGCGCCGGTACTTTGGGTCGAGGGTGAGCTAACCGACATGTTCGCGAAATTTCGATTGTCGCGCGAGGAAATCGATGCCCGGCGACGGGAAATTTCGAGTTGTCTCGCCAAGACAGTCGCTGGCGCGGGACACATGATGCATCACGATAAGCCGGAAGCCATTGCCGCGCTGATCGATGATTTCCTGGCCTGATAAAATAACGCAATGAAATTCGCGCAATGAAATACGATTTGCACTGCCATTCCAAGGCGTCTGACGGCACACTTTCCCCGGCCGATCTGGTGGCGCGAGCGCATCGCAATGGCGTTACAGCCCTTGCGCTGACCGATCATGATGTAACCAGTGGAATTGCCGAGGCGATGGTGACGGCGATGGGTCTTGGTATGCGCCTGATTCCAGGCGTCGAAATTTCGGTATCCTGGTACGACAAGACCCTTCACATCGTCGGACTGGGTATTGACGTGAAAGACGCCGCCCTGGCGGATGGCCTGGCCCAAGTGCGGCAGAGTCGAGTGCGCCGTGGCGAATTGATAGCCGCCGAACTCTCCAAGGTAGGCATTAACGGAAGCCTGGAGGCCGCGCTTCTTTTTGCCGGTGATCCGCAAACCCTGAGCCGTACCCATTTCGCTCGCTACCTGGTCGAGAAAGGTTATGCCAGAGATGTGAAATCGGTATTTCGCCAATATCTGGGCGAAGGAAAGCCGGGTTATGTGCCGCATCGTTGGGCGTCGCTCTCTGAGGCTGTGTCCTGGATAGAGTCAAGCGGCGGCGTCGCGGTAATCGCACATCCTGGACGCTATGGACTCTCCCAGGGAAAAGACGAATTATTGGTGCGTGAATTCAAGGACTGCGGCGGTAGGGGGATCGAAGTCCTTACCGGAAGTCATACCGCGGAGCAGTCGCGCCGCTACGCTCAAGTCGCGCGTAAAACCGAATTGGCGGCGTCGTGTGGATCGGATTTTCACAGTCCCAGCGAGAGCCGGGTCGATTTGGGCGGATTGCCGCCATTGCCTTTGGGCTTACGTCCAGTTTGGGAGTTGCTGGCGAGCTAGTCCCATTACACTCATGCCGAATTTCGCGCCAGCAAAATCGCGGCAATTGTCCATAGATTCCCTACCCCGTGGCCCAGTACTTCAGCATTCACCCGACGCATCCGCAATCCAGATTGATCACACAGGCCACGCGGATCTTGCGTGAGGGCGGCGTCATTGGCTACCCCACGGATTCCAGTTATGCGTTCGGCTGTCATATCGGCGACAAGGTGGCGCTGGAAAAGCTGCGTCGCCTTCGCGAAATCGACGACCGGCATTACCTGACCTTGTTGTGCCGGGATCTGTCTGAAATCTCAACCTATGCGCACATCGACAACGCTTGCTATCGATTGCTGAAAAAACTAACCCCGGGGTGCTACACGTTTCTATTGGAAGCCACGCGTGAAGTACCTAAGCGCTTGTTGCATGCGCGTCGCAAGACCATAGGAATTCGCGTGCCCCAGCATGCGGTTGCGCTTGCCCTGCTGCGGGAATTGAACGAACCGATTTTATCGGCCTCGGCGCTGACTGTGGACAGTCGGGTTCCTGTGAGCGATGCGCATGAATTGCGCGAGCAATGGGAGCATGAATTGGATCTGGTCATTGACGCTGGGCCCTGCGGGATCGTACCTACCACGATATTGGATCTGACCGGTCCGCGTATCGTGGTGGTGCGTCAGGGATGCGGCGAGCTTGGGGCCGTGGGAATACAAGCCTGATAGAATGCGCAGCTTCAAAAGAGCGCCGTAAGCGCCCATTAAACGAGCGCCGTAAGCGCTCATTGGACCTGAAGCCGCGACCATGTATGAAGAACGAGTAGTCTCCGGCATGCGCCCCACGGGAATGCTCCATTTAGGGCATTTTCATGGTGCATTGAAGAACTGGGTGCGATTGCAATCCGAGCATCCCTGCTATTTCTTCGTTGCCGATTGGCATGCGTTGACCACCCACTACGACACGCCGGAGTTGATCGAGCAAAGCGTATGGGAAATGGTGATCGATTGGCTGGCATCCGGCATTGATCCTTCGCAGGCGACGCTATTCATTCAATCCAGGGTTCCGGAGCATGCGGAGCTGCATACTTTGCTATCGATGATCACGCCCCTGGGATGGCTCGAGCGTGTGCCAAGTTACAAGGATCAGCAGGAAAAATTGTCCGACCGGGATATCGCGACCTATGGGTTTCTCGGTTATCCCTTGTTGCAAAGCGCGGATGTTTTAATTTATCGGGCGAAATATGTACCTGTCGGCGAGGATCAGGTGCCGCACGTCGAATTCATGCGCGAGTTGGCGAGGCGCTTCAATCATATCTATGGCAAGGAAGCTGGCTTCGAAGACAAGGCCACGGCGGCGGCCAAGAAAATGGGCAGCCGCAAAGCCAAGCTCTATGATCAGTTGCGAACGCGTTATCAGGAGCAAGGAGACGCCGATGCATTGCAATCAGCGAAAGCCCTGTTGGAGGAGCAGCAGAATCTGACCGCGGGCGATCGCGACCGATTGTTTGGCTACCTGGAAGGCGGTGGCCGCCTTATTCTGGTTGAGCCGGACGTATTGCTCACCGATGCTTCGCGGCTGCCCGGCTTGGATGGCCAGAAAATGTCCAAATCCTATGGTAATACCATTGGATTGAGGGAAGACGCGGATTCAGTGAGAAAGAAAATCAGGACCATGCCGACCGACCCGGCAAGAGTGAAACGGACCGATGCCGGCGACCCTGATCGCTGTCCCGTGTGGCAGTTTCATCTGGTGTATTCCGATGACAAAACTCGCGAGTGGGCCAATCAGGGATGCCGCACTGCCGGGATAGGATGTCTGGAATGCAAACAACCGGTTATTGATCGCGTTATTGTCGAGCAAGGGCCGATGCGAGAACGCGCGCAACGTTATCTGGATGATCCCACTTTGGTTCGAAATATCGTCGCGGATGGATGTGAAAAGGCCCGCGCTTTGGCGCAGGAAACCATGCGCGAGGTTCGAGAGGTCATGGGGCTCGGCTATACATGAGCAAATCCAAGTCTAGACAATTGGAATTTGCGACCCCCATCGCGCAGGCGAGCATCCAAGGCCATATTGCGATGGTGCGCGGGGAGCCGTTTACCGAATTGCCCGCCGATCTTTATATTCCTCCAGATGCGCTGGAGGTTTTTTTGGAAACTTTCCAGGGGCCACTGGATCTTTTGTTGTATCTGATTCGACGTGTCAATATCGACATTCTCGATATTCCAATGGCGGCTCTGACCGCGCAGTACATGGTGTATGTGGAGCGAATGCGCGCCAAAAACCTGGAATTAGCGGCGGAGTACCTGGTCATGGCCGCCATGCTGATGGAAATTAAATCGAGAATGCTTCTACCCAAGCCCCGTGTTGTCGAGGCCCAAGAGGCGGATCCGCGAGCAGAACTGGTCAGGCGCTTGCTGGAATATGAGCAGATAAAACAAGCGGCGCTGAAGCTTGATCAACTACCGCAACTTGGACGCGACTTTCATGCGATAGAAATCTATCTGGAGTCAAGTTTGGCGGAAAGATTGCCCGATGTGGATCCGAGGGATCTGGAATTAGCGTGGCGCCAATTATTCGCTCGCGCAAAGTTGACGCAACATCACAGAGTTACTCGCGATGAATTGTCGGTACGTGAGTACATGAGTCTTATTTTGCGTAACCTCGCCGGCAGAACCTTTACAGAGTTTAGTTCTCTTTTCGCGCCTGGCAGCGGCGTTGCCGTGCTCATCGTTAATTTTCTTGCGGTCCTTGAGCTGGTGCGCGAGAGCTTAATCGAAGTGACTCAATCTGCACCATTTGCGCCTATTTACGTGAAAATCGCCAATGCCTAATTCCGAACCTAACATCGAAGGACTCAGTTCCTCCGAAACCGAACTGCCCGAACTCAGTTCCTCCGAAACCGAACTGCCCGAACTCAGTCCCGCCGAACTTAATTCCGCCGAAGCTAATTGCGCCGAAGCTAATTCCGCCGAACTTGAGTCCGCCGAACTTGAGTCCGCAGAATTTAATTCCGCCGGAGCTATTTCCGCCGAACTGGAGTCCGCAGAATTTAATTCCGCCGAAGCTATTCCCGCCGAACTTGCGTCCGCGGAAGTTAATTCCGCCGAACTTAATTCCGTAACACTAAAAATAGTTCTCGAAACCGCACTTCTGTCGAGCGACGAACCATTATCGGCCGTAAGCTTACGAAGTATGTTCAAAGACAAGCCCAGTAGCGAAACTATCCGCATACTTCTCGATGACATCAAAGAAGAGTGGAGGGGAAAAGGCATAGAACTCGTCAATATCGCCTCTGGCTGGCGTTTTCAGACGCGACCCGAATTTCGCCCTTATCTCGATCGAATTGCCCCTGAAAAAGCGCCGAAGTACTCGCGTGCTGTCATGGAAACATTGGCGATCATTTCATACCGGCAACCGGTCACGCGTGGCGATATCGAAAATATTCGCGGAGTTACCGTATCTGCGGGGATAATTCGCACCTTAGAGTCCAGAAATTGGATCGATACTGTGGGCTACCGCGATGTTCCGGGCAGACCGGCGTTATACGCAACGACAAAGACTTTTCTGGATGATCTCGGATTGCGATCACTCCAGGAGTTGCCACCCTTAGAAGAGATCGTCACTTCCCTTGAACTTCCCCAGACCCCATCGACGCCCGAGCCCGTTGCGCAAACCAGCGCGGCCGAAAGCGACGAATCAAACTCCGAGTCTAGCCCGGTCTGATCCGCTAGCGGCTGAACGCCTTCAACCGGCTGAGCGTCTTCAAAAGGTGCTGGCCGCCGCAGGTGTAGGGTCCCGGCGCCGGATGGAAGAGCTGATCTCCGCTGGCAGGATCATGGTCAACGAAAAACTGGCCGTGATTGGTCAACGGATTCAATCCGCCGACAGAATTATGTTGGATGGTCAGCTGATACACCTGAATGCTGAGGATACCGAGAATCGAGTATTGATGTACCACAAGCCTGCAGGAGAAATCGTTTCACGTGATGACCCGCAGGGACGACCGAGCGTATTCGACAATCTACCTAAGCTGGATGCCGCCAGATGGATCGCGGTGGGACGTCTTGACTTCAATACGAGCGGATTGTTGCTGTTGACCACCTCGGGGGATCTGGCCAACAAATTGATGCACCCGGGGAGCATGATAGAACGCGAGTACGCCGTGAGGGTACGTGGTGAGTTGTCAGACCAGCAGGTCAAATTGTTGCGCACCGGCATCGAATTGGATGATGGTCTTGCGAAACTCGAACGCGTCGACGCTCATGGCGGCGGCGCCAGCAATCGTTGGTATCATGTTGTTCTTTTTGAGGGGCGAAATAGAGAGGTGAGAAGACTGTTCGACGCTGTTGGTCAGCCGGTTGGACGATTGATGCGAGTGCGGTTTGGCGCACTGCACCTGCCGCCACGATTGCGGCCAGGCCGCTTCGTGGAATTACTCCCCAAAGAAATTCATTTATTGACTGAAAGTTCGCACGCAACGAACAAGGGTGGGGCCCCCAGTACGCCGATGGCGAGCAAGCCCATGGGTCGTGCGCCGAAAAATGGCCGGCTGGAACCGGAAAACCGTTCGAAGCCAGGGCTGGCGCTAAATCGGCCACGTAATCGCAGCCTTGGCAAAGCCCAATTACGAAATGGCAAAAATCGATAGTCTGTATCCCATCGCTCTACGCAACAAGAATGGTTCCAATCACCTGAACTGTTGTTTTGGCAGCAATTTTTTGCTATACTAACAATCCTTTAGAAATGCGAAGAAATGGGCTGTTCGGGCCCATTTTTTGTTTGTATTGGCCCATCATTTAGGGTTTTTGGGCCCAAAAAACAGGGCGGTCGGCAGACGGGTGGGGCGTGGAAGATCTTATAAGGAAGTCCGTAGAAATTCTGGGATACGCGTTGGCCGATTGTGATATTTCCAATCATGGCAAGCAGTTACGTATTTTTATTGAGAAATCAAATACCACGCCGGAGCCGGGCGGCGGGATTTCGGTATCGGATTGTGAAGCGGTAAGTCGTCATTTGCAGCGTGTTTTTGAAGTGGATGGGATTGATTACGACCGATTGGAAGTCTCCTCTCCAGGGCTTGATAGAAAGCTCAAGACCAGTGCGGATTTTTCAAGATTTTCGGGGTTCGAGGCGGATGTTTATCTACGAATCCTGGTAGATGGCAGGCGACATGTCACAGGGAAAATAAGCAAGTGTAGCGGTGACAGGGTGGAAATCGATACGGACAGTGGATCGTTCGGTTTTGACATTACCAATTTGAGGCGGGCACGCCTGGTGCCCAGGCTGTAGAGCGGGAGAAGAAGAAATTGAGCCGCGAAATATTATTGTTGGTTGACGCCTTGGCGCGTGAAAAGAACGTGCACAAGGAAGTCGTGTTTGGCGCGTTGGAGATGGCATTGGCTTCCGCGACCAAGAAGCGCTTCAATGAAGAAGTTGAGATCAGGGTGGCGATCGACCGGGAAACCGGAGAATACGAATCGTTTCGCCGATGGCAAGTTGTATCTGATGAGTTGGTGGAGTTTCCGCCCCATCAGATCGCGTTCTCCGAGGCGCAAAAGCAGTACTCAGATATTCGTCTAGAGGAGTTTATCGAAGAGCAACTGGAGCCTATAGAGTTTGGGCGTATCGGAGCGCAAGCCGCGAAGCAGGTGATATTGCAGCGAATACGCGATGCGGAACGCGAACAATTGCTGCAGGACTTTCTGGCGCGGGAAGACAAACTCGTTTCAGGAACGATCAAACGCATGGAGCGCGGCGACGCCATCCTCGAGATTGGACGGCTGGAGGCACGTATTCCGCGCGATCAAATCATTTCCAAGGAAAACCTGCGGGTCGGAGATCGAACGCGGGCTTATTTGATGCGTATCGACCGAGCCGTAAGAGGGCCCCAGCTGATTCTGTCGAGAACTGTCCCGGAATTCATCATTGAACTTTTTCGACTTGAAGTGCCGGAGATTGAAGATGGCATGCTGGAGATCAAGTCCGCGGCGCGCGATTCCGGTGTGCGGGCGAAAATCGCGGTACATACCAACGACCGTCGTATCGATCCGATCGGCACTTGCGTGGGCATGCGCGGCTCACGTGTGCAGGCTGTGACTCAGGAGTTGGCTGGCGAAAGAGTAGATATCGTATTGTGGTCCGCCGACCCGGCGCAGTTTGTCATAGGCGCACTGGCGCCGGCGGAGGTTTCCAGCATCCTGGTCGACGAAGAGCGTCACGCCATGGATGTCGTAGTGGATGACGAAAATCTAGCGATAGCGATTGGCCGCAACGGTCAGAATGTGAGGCTCGCATCGGAACTTACCGGATGGACCATCAACCTGATGACCGAGCAGGATGCGCAGAAGAAAACCGAGGAAGAAAGCGCCGGCTTGCGTGCCCTGTTTATGGAAAAGCTGGATGTGGACGAGGATGTCGCGAATATTCTGATTCAAGAAGGATTCGCCACACTGGAGGAAGTGGCCTATGTACCAATCCAGGAGATGATTGAGATCGACGGATTTGACGAAGCCACGGTGAACGAACTACGCAGCCGTGCTCGCGACTCGCTTTTGGTGCAAGCGATTGCAAGTGAGGAGCAGGCAGAGAATGCCGATCCAGATCTCAGAGAAATGGAAGGAATGGACAGCGAGTTGGCGGCCAAACTGGCTCAAGCGGGGGTTAAGACCCGCGATGATCTGGGCGACCTCGCCGTGGACGATTTGATCGACATCAGTGGGATTGAGGTCGAACGAGCTAAGGTTTTGATCATGAAGGCGCGCGAGCACTGGTTTGCGCAGGAGTAATTTTTAGTAGTTGAGCTTTGTACGGTGATAGGAAGTGGATATGGCACAAACGAGCGTAGCCCAGTTCGCTGGGGAACTTAAGGTTCCTTCAGCGGTGCTACTGGAGCAGTTAAAGGCGGCGGGCGTTGATAAACGCGTCGCGGATGATGTCTTGTCGGAGCAGGACAAGAACATGCTGCTCGACTATTTGCGTAAAGCTCATGGGTCGTCTGAACCCAAGACAAAAATTACGCTGATGCGCAGACAAACCTCTGAAATTATTAAGAAATCTGATTTGAGCGGAAAAGCCAGGACCATACAGGTCGAGGTAAAAAAGAAACGGGTGTTTGTCCGACGTGAAGCCGGAGAGGCACCGCTAGCGGTAGCAGAGGCGGTAGTAGAGGTAGTCGCTGAGGCGGTAGTAGAGGTGGTCGCAGAGGCGGTAGTTGAGGCGGTAGTAGAGGCGGTAGTAGAGGTGGTCGCTGAGGCGGTGGTAGAGGAGGTAGTAGAGGTGGTCGCTGAGGCGGTGGTAGAGGCGGCAGTAGAGGTGGTGTCGGCGCCGACGCGGACGCGACCGCTAGGCCGGCCAATACTCTCTCCGCAAGAAGCCGCACTTCGTGTTGCGGAGCAACAACGTCAAGATGAGTTGATAGCACGGCAAACCGCCGAAGTCATCGAAAAACAAGAACGCGAAAAGCGCATTGCCGAGCGCGACGCGGAACAGCAAAAGTTGCAAAAAACGGCGGCCGAAAAGACGGCTACCACGCAAGCGCCTTCCGCGGTAGACACGACACTGCATAAGGCCAAGGTCGACGATGCGGCTAAAAAGGCCAAGAAGAAGGAAGTCACCGTTTGGAAGGACGAGAGCGCCAAGCGGCGCACCATCAAGACTCGCGGCGATGTGCAGGGCGCGTCCGGATGGCATACGCCGAAGGCTGGTTCCCGTCATCGTTCCGACAACAAGGAACTTGCGGAGCATCAATTTGAGGCGCCAACCGAGCCGATTATTCAAGAGGTTCATGTTCCAGAAACCATTTCAGTCGCGGATCTGGCCCACAAGATGTCGGTCAAGGCAACCGAGTTAATCAAGATTTTGATGAAGCTGGGCAGCATGGTCACCATCAATCAGGTTCTCGATCAGGAGACCGCGATGATTGTGGTGGAAGAACTCGGACATAAGGCGGTCGCGGCCAAGCTGGATGATCCAGAAGCTTATTTAGACGTCACAACAATTCCCCATGAAGTGACCGCGACTACGCGAGCGCCGGTCGTCACGGTAATGGGTCATGTAGACCACGGCAAAACATCGCTGCTTGACTACATTCGTCGAGCAAAAGTAGCTGCGGGCGAGGCCGGTGGAATTACCCAGCATATCGGCGCCTATCACGTCGAGACCCCTCGAGGAATGATTACATTTCTTGACACGCCAGGCCATGAGGCATTTACCGCCATGCGCGCGCGAGGCGCGAAGGCCACCGACATCGTCATTCTGGTGGTCGCCGCTGATGACGGCGTGATGCCACAAACGATCGAGGCGATTCATCATGCCAGAGCAGCCAACGTTCCCTTGATTGTAGCTATTAACAAAATCGACAAACCCGATGCCAATTCCGATCGCGTGAAACAGGAGTTGGTCGCCCAAAGCGTGTTGCCGGAGGAGTATGGCGGTGATTCGCCGTTTGTTGCGGTATCGGCGAAAACGGGCGTCGGAGTGGACGCGCTACTTGAACAAGTGTTGCTTCAAGCCGAGGTCATGGAACTTAAGGCGCCAAGAGATGCTCCCGCCAAAGGCTTGGTGATTGAAGCGAGGCTGGACAAAGGGCGCGGACCGATAGCAACAGTACTGGTTCAGTCGGGAACCTTGAATCGAGGGGACGTGTTACTGGCTGGAAGTGCCTTTGGCCGCGTACGAGCAATGAACGATGAGAATGGAGCGCCGATTCAGTCCGCGGGTCCCTCTATTCCAGTGGAGATCCTTGGGTTGACGGAAGTGCCGCACGCCGGAGAAGAGGTCATGGTCCTGAGCGATGAACGCAAGGCCAGGGAAATCGCTTTATTCAGACAAGGAAAATTCCGCGAAGTGAAACTCGCGAAAAAGCACGCCGCCAAGCTGGAGGATATGTTCGAACAGATGAAGGATAGTGCGGTCAGGAATCTTCCATTGCTGATCAAAGCCGACGTACAGGGCTCGCAGGAAGCCCTAGTACATGCGTTGACGAGACTCTCCACGGAAGAAGTCCGGGTGACGGTGGTACATACCGCGGTTGGTGGAATTACGGAATCGGATGTCAACCTGGCCTCGGCATCCAAGGCGGTGATCGTCGGATTCAATACCCGTGCCGATGGCGCAGCTCGCAAGCTTGCCGAATCATTAGGTGTCGACATTCGCTATTACAACATCATTTATGAGGCTGTCGATGAGGTCAAAGCGGCCCTGTCCGGGATGCTATCTCCGGAGAAGAAAGAAAGTATCCTCGGTTTAGTGGAGATCCGCGAGATTTATCGAATATCCAAGATCGGGACGGTCGCCGGATGCATGGTTCTCGAAGGGCTTGTGAAACGTGCGGCGAGGGTGCGGCTGTTGCGTGACAACGTAGTACTGCTCGACGGAGAATTGGATTCGCTCAAGCGATTTAAAGATGATGTGCGCGAAGTGAAATCTGGATTCGAGTGTGGCTTGTCGCTCAAAAATTACAACGAACTTCAGGCGGGCGATCAGCTAGAGGTATATGAAGTGCAGGAAATCGCCCGCACACTTCAATAAGATTCATGAAACAGGACGCGCATCCATGGCCAATGAACAGCGTCGTCGGCGCGTAGCGGATCAGATTCAAAAGGAATTATCAGAGATTATTCGACTGGATTTGAATGACCCTCGGATAGGGATGATCACGATATCCGAGGTTGAAATTTCCGCGGATTTTGCTTATTCGAAAATTTTCTACACAGTGCTTGGGAGTACTGAGGACCGTGAGAATTCCGAGGCGGGGTTACGACGCGCAACGGGCTTCTTGCGGACAGCGCTAGGCAAGCGCTTGCGCATACATAACATACCGGAGCTACGGTTTGTCTATGACACCTCCATTGAACGTGGCGTACACCTGAGCCTGCTCATAGACCGGGCCGTGGCTGACGACCCAAGCCGCGAAAAATAGTGCCTGCGCCCGGCGCAAGTTCCTCAGATCATGACTGCCACGCCTGTTCGACGCGTTCTGCGAAAGATCGACGGCTTTCTCCTATACGATAAACCCAGGGGAATTGGTTCAAATGGCGCATTACAGCGTGTCAGGCGGCTTTATCAAGCCGAACGCGCGGGCCATACAGGAACGCTAGACCCTCTGGCGTCGGGCTTGCTTGTGCTTTGCTTCGGTCAAGCGACGCGGTTCGCGGGTGAACTTCTAGAATCGCAAAAGACCTATCTCGCGGAAATAAGGCTTGGCATTCGTACAAGTACCGGAGATGCCGAAGGGGGTATCGTAGAGCAGCGCAGCGTGCACGCCGGCAGGCCGGACATTGAGTCCTCGCTTGATGAGTTTCGTGGCGAAATCCTTCAAACACCGCCCATGTATTCCGCGCTAAAACGCGATGGCGTGCCCTTGTATCGCTTGGCGCGGCAAGGCATTGAGATACCCAGAGCGGCCCGGGCCGTAACAATTTATTCGATCGAACTCGTGTCAATGTCCCTGCCGGATATCACTATACGTGTGAACTGCAGCAAGGGAACCTATATCCGCGTACTTGCCGAGGACATAGGGAATCACCTGGGTTGCGGCGCGTATTTATCCAATCTGGTGCGTCTGGGAATGGGACCGTTTCGGCTGGAGGATGCGGTGTCGGACGACGCCTTAGGCTCATTATCGGAGGAGGAACGCCAAGCCAGGTTAAATCCGCCCGAAGGCCTGGCATTCGCCTATCCCGCGATTTCTATTGATAAGGCCTTGGCCGTGAAGTTTTGTCAGGGGCAATCGGTTGCCGTTACAGGGGTAAAAGCGGCGGAGTATCGAACCTAAGATGATCTGGGACAATTCCTAGGAATTGGGGAATCAAAAGGACTGGGGGAGTTACAGCCCAAGCGGGTGATGCGCGATGCAATGCCCATCGAGGCGTCTAAATCTATTCATCTTAGATCAAATGACTTGTGAAAAACCCTGATATCAGGCTAAAATACTGCCCTTTGAATCGACAGAGAAAAGACCGAAATGCCAGTCACCGTAGAGCAAAAAGCTCAGATCATTACGCAACATCAGCGTATCAAGGGTGATACCGGATCACCAGAGGTGCAAGTGGCGCTGCTTACAGCGAGAATCAATGGGCTTACGGGCCACTTCAAAGCCCATGTGAAGGACCACCACTCCCGCAGGGGGTTGTTGAAAATGGTGAGTCAGCGGCGCAAGATGCTTGATTACCTGAAGCGGACCGATGTCGGTCAATACAGGAAATTGATTGGCATACTTGAATTGCGCAAATAGCCATCCGAACGCCCACCCAGTTGGGCGTTCTGGTTTTTTTGCGGGTTAAATTAGATTACCGGTCGTTTGAATCCCAATCACGGCCGTCGCGCACTTACCCCAGGAAAATAATATGTCATTGAATTCGATAAAGAAGACGTTTGCCTACGGCGCGCATCAAGTAACACTGGAAACCGGGGAAATCGCCCGTCAATCCCATGGTGCGGTGCTGGTGAGCATTGACGATACCGTCGTGCTATGCACCGTGGTCGCGGCAAAGAATGCGAAAGCGGGGCAGGATTTCTTTCCGCTGACCGTCGATTACATCGAAAAAACCTATGCCGCTGGTAAGATTCCAGGGGGATTTTTCAAGCGCGAAGGCCGCCCCTCGGAAAAAGAAGTCCTGACCTCAAGGTTGATTGACCGTCCAATCAGGCCGTTATTTCCGGACGCTTTCTATAACGAGGTCCAGGTGGTTGCGACGGTAATGTCGGTGAACCCTGAGGTCGATCCAGACATCGCGGCACTGCTTGGTGTATCGGCGGCCTTGACCATCTCTGGGATTCCGTTTAATGGCCCGATCGGCGCAGCGCGTGTTGGTTACATCGGCGGACAGTATGTGTTGAATCCCACTGCGACGCAGTTGACCGAAAGCGAATTGAATCTCGTGGTTGCCGGGACCGAGCACGCGGTGCTTATGGTTGAGTCCGAGGCGAAAGAATTGTCTGAGGAAGTGATGCTGGGTAGCGTCGTATTCGGGCATCAGCAGATGCAGGTGGCGATTCAGGCAATCCATGATTTGGCTGCAGAATCTGCCAAGCCAGTGTGGGATTGGAAGCCGGCGGCAAAGGATGAAGCCCTGATTGCAAGCATTGCGCAAATCGCTGAAGCGCCATTGCGCGAAGCCTACAAAATACGCAGTAAGCAGGCGCGCAGCACCAAGCTCTCAGAGATCAATAAGCAGGTCAAAGAGCAGGTCGCGGTCAGCAATCCGGATCTCGATAGCAACCAGCTTGGCGACATTATGTTTTCGCTTGAGTCAAAGATCGTTCGAAACCAGATACTGGATGGCGAGCCGCGTATCGACGGGCGTGACACCCGCACCGTCAGGCCGATTACGATTCGGCTAGGCGTGCTGCCGCGTACTCATGGGTCCGCGCTTTTTACCCGAGGCGAGACTCAGGCGCTGGTTGTGGCGACACTCGGGACGGGGCGCGATGAACAAATCATCGACGCGTTGATGGGTGAGTATAAAGACCGCTTCATGATGCATTACAACATGCCTCCCTATGCGACCGGGGAAACCGGGCGCGTCGGAACCCCGAAGCGCCGCGAAATCGGACATGGCCGTCTGGCGAAAAGGGCCTTGTTGAATGTGCTGCCTAGTCCCGCGGAATTCGGATATTCAATTCGTCTGGTATCTGAAATTACCGAATCTAACGGATCGTCTTCGATGGCATCAGTTTGCGGTGGCAGTCTGGCATTGATGGATGCGGGTGTGCCTATCACGGCGCATGTGGCGGGCATCGCCATGGGACTGATCAAGGAAGGCAGTCGTTTCGCCGTATTGACAGATATCCTGGGCGACGAAGACCATCTGGGCGACATGGATTTCAAAGTTGCTGGCACCACCAAAGGCATAACTGCCTTGCAAATGGATATCAAGATCGAAGGGATCACCAAGGAGATCATGCAGGCAGCGCTCGCGCAAGCTCAGGAAGGTCGCATACATATTCTTGGAATCATGCAGGAGTCCTTGGGTGGGTCGCGAATTGATATTTCCAACTTTGCCCCGAGAATATTCAAGATCAAGATCAATCCAGAAAAGATACGCGATGTCATCGGTAAGGGCGGCGTTGTCATTCGCGGTATTCAGGAGGAAACAGGAACCACCATCGAGATCGGGGACGACGGCACTATCTCCATCGCCTGTGTTTCCTCGGAAGGCGGCGAAGCGGCGCGTAAGCGTATTCAGGACATCACCGCCGACGTTGAAGTGGGCAGGGTATATCAGGGCACAGTTTTGAAGCTTCTTGATTTCGGTGCGATCGTTCAGCTAATGCCAGGCAAGGATGGCTTACTGCATATTTCACAGATCAGTCAGCAGCGCGTCAACAGCGTGGCTGAGCATCTCAAGGAAGGTCAGGTCGTTAATGTGAAGGTGCTAGAGGCTGACGAAAAAGGCCGCGTGCGCCTGTCGATGAAGGCGGTGCAGGAGGAAACCTCTGCGGAAGCGCCGCAAGCGTAGCGTATCGCATTGAAGAACCCATCTCGCGAGCGTAGAATACGCGCCTCGCGAGGGAGTAGCGCGGGGTGTAGCGCAGTCTGGTAGCGCGCCTGGTTTGGGACCAGGATGTCGGGAGTTCGAATCTCTCCACCCCGACCAGAATTTATGGTAGTACAGTTGGCATAGTTCGATGTATGGATATTCAGCGCGCATGTTTGCGTTGAATATTCGACGCGGTCCGAAAAGATTGGTGCCCGTAGCTCAACCGGATAGAGCACCAGCCTTCTAAGCTGGGGGTTGTGGGTTCGATTCCCGCCGGGCACGCCAGAGAAGGTTTCAACTGTGGCTGTAGCTCAGTTGGTAGAGTCCCGGATTGTGATTCCGGTTGTCGTGGGTTCGAGCCCCATCAGTCACCCCAACTAATCAAGCACTTAGCGCAATCCAGGCTAGGTGCTTTTGACTTTTGATGCTGGCGAGGCCGGTTCATCGAGTTCCAGTGATTCTGCCTGCAGGGTTTTTCAATAAACTCAGTAAGGACCTCGCCTGAGACGCTGACTCGGCCATCCATGATCGTCTGCTCGCAAAGCTCTGCTCATGCCGAAACCCTGCGTCTGCAGTAGTTTGTTGAGCGTCATTTTCTTCATGCTCAATCATTCATCGATTGTCGCGCCCGAGGCCTTCACCATCTCATTTCTATTTGCGGATGGAAATTCTGAGGGCACTCTCCAGGAAAACGTATCCAATATTTAGATACATTATTTCGCTTATGTATTGTGAGTGCTTGATATGAATTCAATATTGTTTTGAATCAGATCTTTTCCTCGAATCACGATGGTGCCTAGTATTTGCATCGTGATCATGTTCCTTGGCCTAAATGCCTGGATTCAATCCAGAGTATTGCATCCTGTTCGTTACCGGAGCTGAGCCAGGTTACTTCGAGTTTTGGATAACGACGTTCGAATGCGCGTCGGTTGTGGCCAATTTCAACGACCATGTTGCCTGTTCTTGCCATGTAGCTGCCGGCCCTGGCCAATATTCTGTCCACGATGTCCAGGCCATCTTTGCCGCCGTCGAGTGCGATTGCAGGTTCACGGCGGTATTCCTGGGGAAGCTTGTGCATCGCAGGCGCATCCACGTACGGCGGATTGCTGATGATCAGGTCGTATTTGCAGGCAGGCATCGAATCGAATAAATCCGAATGGATCAACGCAACTCTTTTCCCAAGTCTGTAGGCACAGACGTTTTTTTTCGCGAGTGCCAAGGCTCGCTTCGAGATATCGACGGCATCGACTTGCGCGTTGGGGAAGACGAGGGCAGCAAGTATTGCGAGGCATCCCGAACCGGTACACAGGTCCAGTACTCTCTTAATGGATGCCGGACGGCGTATCCAGGGGCTGAAAGATTCGAGCAGCGGTTCGGCGATTAGCGAACGGGGGACAATGACGCGCTGGTCGACGATGAATTTATGTCCGTAGAGCCAGGCTTCGCCCAAAAGATAAGCGAGGGGTTTTCGGGTTGTGATGCGTTGCCGGGTAAGGGTGTCGATACGACGGGATTCGCGTTCGCTGGCGGCGCGTTGCATCGATGCGCCGAGTTCATCCGGTCTCAACGCTGCTGCGTGTGACACGAGCCATGCGGCTTCGTCGCGCGCGTTTAGGGTGCCATGGCCGTAAGAGAGGCGTGCAGCGCGGAGGCGGCGTTCGGTTTGGGTGATCAGTTCACTCAGCGACAGCGGTTTTTCATTAAGGGGATTTACCACCGGTTCATGCTCGCAGGAGCAGGCGTTCTAGAATGTTTTCGTAGATTAGGGTGAGCGGTTCGAAACTGCTCAGGGGTATGTACTCGTTGAGTTTGTGTATCGAGTCGTTAAGCGGTCCGAATTCTATGATTTCCTTTGCGATGGCCACGATAAAGCGGCCATCAGAGGTGCCGCCGGTGGTCGTGATGGCGGCGTCTACTTGGGTGACCTGTTTGATCGCAGCGCAGGCTGCGTCTACCAAGGCGCCTTTGGGGGTCAGGAATGGCGAAGCGCTTAAGGTCCAATGAAGATCGTATTCGAGTCCATGCCTATCAAGGATTTTGTGGGCACGCTGTTTCAAACCTTCCTCGGTACTGGCCGTGGAGAATCGAAAATTAAAAATGACCGAAAATTCGCCCGGAATGACGTTGGTCGCGCCGGTGCCGCCATGAGCGTTCGAGATCTGCCAGGTGGTCGGCGGAAAATATTCGTTGCCCTCATCCCATGTTGTCGACGCAAGTTCGGCGAGCGCCGGCAGGGCTTGATGCACTGGGTTGCGCGCAAGATGCGGATAGGCGACGTGGCCTTGAATTCCCTTGACGCGCAGTCGTCCCAGCAGCGAACCGCGTCGGCCATTTTTTATTGTGTCGCCGAGATTGGACTCGCAAGTGGGTTCGCCGACGACGCAATAATCGAGTTTTTCACCGCGACCTGACAAGGCTTCCACCACTTTTACGGTGCCCTCAACGGCATCCGCCTCTTCATCGGAGGTCAACAAGAAGGCAATGGAGCCCGGATGCTCAGGATGACGGGAAACAAAATGCTCGGTGGCGACGACCATGGCCGCAAGAGATGATTTCATATCCGCGGCGCCCCGGCCGTAGAGCTTGCCGTCGCGCTCGAATGGCTTGAATGGATCATGCAACCATTGTGTCAATGGCCCAGGCGGAACGACGTCCGTGTGTCCCGCGAAACACAGTGTCGGAGATTCAGTGCCTCGCCGCGCCCAAAAATTAAGCACTTTTCCGTGCGGCATCGGTTCCACGACGAACCCGATGTTTTGCAAGCGTTGCGCGATCAAGCTCTGGCACCCGCCATCCTCAGGGCTTACCGATTGCCGGGAGATAAGTTCCCGGGCGAGCGCCAGAGCGGCTACGCCCAATTCACTTTGCATTGACCCGCTCAAGTCTGGTTTCCCGGAATCAATTAAACCTCGGTTGTGTTGAGCTTGAAGTCGGAGAATTCAAGCGGTCCTGTGGATGCTGCGGGAGGGGGCGGTGGAGGCGGCGAATCCGCTTTGCCGCCATCGCCTCTCGCAGCCGCTGTCGCCGCGACCTTATTTTTCAACGCGCTACCGGCTTCTGTATTGTTGATCAGCCACAGCAGATTGGTCGGTGAATCGCAATTGGCAAGCGCTTCTTCCTGTGTGATGGTGCCTTTAAGAATCATGTTGAAGAAGGTTTGCTCGAAAGTCTGAGATCCTGGCGACAGACTTTTTTCCATGGCCTCCTTGATCTCGTTGATTTCGCCTTTTCCGATAAGCTCGGCGATATGCCGAGTCGCCAGCAATATTTCGACGGCGGCGGAACGCCCGCCCTTGATATCGCGTATCAACCGTTGCGAAATGACGCTTTTGAGCGTTGCGGATAAGTCTTCCAACAGCGCGGGGCGGTTCTCCAGTGGATAGAAGCTGATGATCCGATTCATCGCGTGATAGCTGTTATTGGCGTGCAACGTAGCCAGGCAAAGGTGCCCGGATTGCGCGTATTGTATGGCCGCTGTCATGGTGTCTTTGTCACGTACTTCACCGATCAAAATGCAGTCTGGCGCCTGGCGCAACGCGTTCTTTAATGCAATTCTGAAATCCAGCGTGTCCGAACCGACCTCGCGCTGGTTGACGATGCACTTCTTGTTCTGAAATATGAACTCGACTGGATCCTCAAGAGTGAGAATATGCCCCGATTTTTGTTCATTGCGGTAGTCGAGCATCGCGGCAAGCGTCGTCGATTTTCCCGATCCGGTCGCGCCGACCATGAGGATCAAGCCGCGCTTTTCCATCATGATGTCTTTTAGGGTGTCGGGTAGGGCCAGGGAATCGAATGGGGGAATGGTTCCCGGGATATACCGCACTACGACAGCCGGGCTTCCCTTTTGCCGAAACGCGCTGATACGAAAGCTTCCGGTTCCCGGGATGGTGTATGCCGTGTTCAGTTCCAGCGTTTCTTCGTACTCTTTTTTTTGCTTTTCGTTCAACACTTCATGAAGCAAGGTCATGATGGTGTTGGAATCCATATTTTGTGGATTTACCGGTACCGCAACGCCGTTAATCTTGATATTTATCGGCGCCCCGACAGAAATGAAAATGTCCGATGCCTTTTTATCGGCCATCAGTTGAAACAACCTTTTCATCGCCGACATAGCCAGATCCCCTTTTAATCCGACTGCAAGTTCCGAAATTTCCGCGCTGGGTCCAATAAGTGTCAGAGCGGTCTAATAAGTATCAGAGCGGTCCAATAAGTATCAGAGCGTTCTAATAAGTATCAGAGCGGTCTAGTAAGTATCAGAGCGCGGTCTAATCGCCTCGTAATAGCTCGTTAATGCTGGTTTTGGCCCGTGTGGCGGCATCAACCTGTTTGACGATAACGGCGCAGTATAGGCCGTATTTTCCGTCGGCCGAGGGCAGGGTACCAGGTACCACGACCGATCCGGATGGGACGCGTCCGTAGAGAGTTATGCCCGTCGCACGGTTGTAGATTTTGGTGCTGGCACCGATGAAAACCCCCATGGAAATCACGGAGTTTTCCTCGACCACGACCCCCTCTACGATTTCGGAGCGAGCCCCTATGAAGCAGTTATCTTCAATGATGGTGGGATTAGCTTGCAGGGGCTCGAGAACGCCGCCGATGCCGACACCTCCGGACAGGTGGACATTTTTGCCTATTTGCGCGCAGGATCCGACGGTTGCCCAGGTATCGACCATCGTGCCTTCATCGACATAGGCGCCAATATTGACGTAGGACGGCATTAGAACGACGTTCCTGCCGATGAAGGAGCCTCGTCGGGCAGCCGCTGGTGGTACCACCCGGAATCCGCCGCGGGTGAATTGTTCCTTATCGTATGAAGTAAATTTGCTTTCTACTTTATCGAAGTAGCGCATCTCGCCGCCTTGCATAATACGGTTGTCCTCCAGACGAAATGACAGCAGGACTGCTTTCTTGAGCCATTGGTGCGTGGTCCACGATCCGCCAATTTTTTCGGCGACGCGCATGCGTCCTGAATCCAGCTCGGCAATGACTTGAGAGACGGCTTCGCCAATTTTCGCCGGTGCGCTCCCAGGTTTAAGGTCGGCGCGATCCTCCCAGGCTTTATCGATCGTTTGCTGCAGTTCTTTTGTGGTCATTGATATCTCTTGGAAAATTCGTTGAGCCGGCGGGCGGCTTCTACGCAGTCGTCAATCGGTGCGACCAGTGCCAGACGAATATGATTTCGACCTGGATTGACACCTAGAACTTCACGGGCCAGATAGCTACCTGGAAGAACAGTGACATTATAAGCTTCGAGAAAATCGCGGGCGAAAATTGTATCGTCAACCGGTGTTCGAACCCAGAAATAGAATCCGGCTTCGGGATGAGTTGTAAGCAGAGGTGCTTTTATCAACGGCAGGACCGCTTTGAACTTCGCTGCATACACCCGGCGATTCTCCAAAACGTGCGTCTCATCATTCCACGCCGCGATGGATGCCGTTTGAATAGTATTGCTCATCGCGCTGCCATGGTAGGTGCGGTACAACAGAAACGCTTTGATCAAACCGGCATCGCCAGCGACAAAGCCCGAGCGCATGCCGGGCACGTTCGAGCGTTTTGACAGACTGGAGAACACCAGCAGACGGGGGAAATCGGCGCGACCGAGCTGTTGGGCGGCTTGCAATCCTCCCAAGGGCGGGTGCGATTCATCGAAATACAGCTCGGAATAGCATTCATCGGAAGCGATGACGAAACCATGGCGATCTGAAAGCTCGAACAATAATTTCCAGTCCGCAATGCTCATGACTCGACCGCTCGGATTGGCGGGCGAACAGGTAAATACCAGTTGCACTCTTTGCCAGATTTCGTTTGGAACCGCGCCATAATCCATTGCAAACGCGTTTTCCGGCAAGGCATTGACGAAATAGGTTTCGGCGCCTGAGAGAAGGGCAGCACCCTCGTAGATTTGGTAGAACGGATTAGGCGAAATCACCAATGGAATCTGCTCGCCTACACGCGCCTGCACCAGCAATTGCCCGATCGCGAACAATGCCTCGCGCGAGCCATTGATGGGTAGTACCTGGGTCGCCGGGTCTACCTTGGGAAGGTGGTAGCGCCGCTGCAGCCATAGCGCAATGGTTTCGCGCAGCAGTGGCGTGCCTGCTGTCGCAGGGTATTGTGCCAATCCAGACAGCGAGTCGGCCACCGCGCGCTTGATAAATTCCGGGGTGGCATGCTTGGGTTCGCCAATATGCAGTTCTATCCGGGAATAAGCGGACGACGCCGCGACCGAATCGAACAGGATGCGAAGTTTTTCGAACGGATACGGCTGGAGTTTTGCAAGGTAGGAGTTCAATTTAGGAGTTCAATTCACTTAGTCGCCAATGCTGCCATCGTATTGAGGTCTGGAAAAGCTCAAAGCCCGAGAAGCCCGCCAACCGCGCTTGGTGTGGGCGGCCACGATAGTCGTGAAAATACCGCCTCGAACATTGAATTGTGCCTTCAATTGCGCGTGCCGGGGAGACAGGGCCGCCACCAAGTCGTCGAGAATTCGATTGGTGACCGCTTCATGAAAAGCTCCAACGCTGCGGAAAGACCAAATATATTGTTTCAGGCTCTTGAGTTCTACGCATTTACGATCAGCCACGTATTCCAAAGTCAGAACTGCGAAATCGGGTTGTCCCGTCATCGGGCACAAGCAGGTGAATTCGGGAATTTTCATATGAATCATATAATCCCGATCCGGATTGGGATTGGGAAAGGTCTCCAGCTTTTTACTCGGGCTTGATGGCATCTGTTTGACGTTTTCTGGAAAGATATGGCTAGGAAAGTTGGTATTATATTGCGCTTGGCCAGCGAGATTACGAGAACAAGCCCTGACGAGCACAGGCGGAGACGAGAACAAGCGGAGAATCCGCGTAACAATGAACGAAACCGCGAAAAAGAAAAGTTCCGCCGTGACGATTGCTGTTAAGGCGGTTTCCCCCATTACTGAATCCGTAAAAAATGCGCCTGACGCAACTCAAACTTGCAGGTTTTAAATCTTTCGTCGATCCCACCTCGATTAACGTGCCGGGACAACTGGTTGGCGTTGTCGGTCCTAACGGATGTGGAAAATCGAACATTATCGACGCCGTAAGGTGGGTGCTTGGAGAATCACGCGCATCGGCCTTGCGCGGCGATTCCATGCAGGACGTGATTTTCAACGGCTCTGCTCAAAGAAATCCGGTCGCCAGAGCGAGCGTCGAACTTCATTTTGACAATAGCCTTGGAAAAGCGTCGGGCAGCTGGTCGCAGTACGCTGAAATCGCCGTAAAACGGGTGCTTCAGCGCGATGGTGAATCTAGCTATTTCATTAACAATACCCATGTACGTCGGCGCGATGTTCAGGATATTTTTATGGGTACCGGTTTGGGCCCGCGTGCTTACGCGATCATCGAACAGGGAATGATTTCGCGGATCATTGAAGCCAAACCCGAGGATTTGCGTGTTTTTCTCGAGGAAGCTGCGGGGATTTCGAAATACAAGGAACGCCGCAGGGAGACCGAGTATCGGCTTACTGATACTAGGGAGAACCTCGCGCGAGTCATGGACATTCTCCAGGAACTGGGAGCGCAGATCGAAAAGCTGGAGCTGCAAGCGGAGCTGGCCAATCGTTTCCAGGAACTGTCCGTGCAGCGAAACGAGAAGCAGAATTTGTTGACCCTGCTCAAGCGAAACGAGGCGGCAAATGAAGCGCAAAAGCATCTCGGCGAGATTGATCGAGCCGGTTTGGAGATTGAAGCGGAAACCGCAGGCTTGCGAAGCGTGGAGAGGCGAATAGAAGAGGTTCGCGCCGAACACCTGATCGCAGCGCAGGCGTTGAATACTGCGCAAGGCGAGTTATACCAATCCAATTCCGAGGTTTCAGGTCTGGAGTCCGAAATTCGGTTTTTGACCGAAACGCGACAACGTGTTCAGGCCCAAGTCACGCAGGGAAGAATCGGGCTGGATGTCGAACAACGACGTTGCACCGAGCTGCAGGACGCTGCGGCGATGTGGCAGGCGAGGCTGGAGGAAGCCTCTTTTCGTGTTGGCACGGTGAGCGAAGTCCGCCTGCGGGAATCGGAAAAACTTCCCCTTGTGGAGTTGGCAAATCGCAGCGCCCAGGACGCGTTGGCTACAAAGCGAGGTCGAATAGCTGAATTGGAAAGTGGACTCGATCTTGAGCAGACGCACGCGGCGCATGCAGAAAAGACGTTGCAGAATCTTGATTCGCGAAGACAACGCCTTGACGATGAGCAAAGGCGGCTTGTCATTCCTGACCTGGTGGCCTTATCGGAGTTGGATCGGGAACTCGTCGATGGTGAAGGTGAAATGGCGCGTCAGGAGGCCTTGCTTGCTCAGCTTGAAGCCGCGCATGCCGAGCTCGATGAGCAGCGCGAACGCGCAATGGGCGAGCTCCAAACCCTGGAGCGCGAACTCTCGGCCATGGACGCAAAGCTTATTACCTTGCAGCGCATACAGCGCCAATCCGATGAGAACGGTCGGGTAGACGAGTGGCTGGAGCGCCAAGGTGTGCTTGCCCAGCCGCGTTTATGGCAGAAAATTGTGGTGCAGGAAGGTTGGGAAACTGCGGTTGAGTCGGTGTTACGGGAGCGATTGCATTCGCTGGAAATCGAGGATCTCGACAAATTAACAGCAATGATGGCCGATCCCCCGCCTTCGCGTGTCATGGTGCACCTGCCTTGCGCGGCGGCACATGAGTCCACTGCGAATGCACTAGTGCCATTGTCGAGCTTGGTGCAGGTCACCGATGACAGGCTGGGCGAGATGGTTGGCGCCTGGCTAAGCGGCATATACGCCCTCGAAGGTACGCCGACACTGGAGCAAAGACTGGCCTTGCCTGGGAACGAAACACTGGTCAATCGCGCGGGGCACCAGTTCAGCAGATATGGTGTTGTTTTTCACGCACCTGATTCCACGGATAGCGGGCTTCTCTCCCGCAAGCGTGAAATTGAATTGCTGATTGATGATGTCGCCAAGAATAAAGATTTAATCGCTAACGCCGGTGCCAGCGTGGCGCAGGTAACAAGCCAGTTGGATGAGCACGACGCTGCGGTGTCCACGCTTCGTGTTTCCGGGGGCGTGTTAAAACAACGGCATCATGAGCGCCAGCTATTGCATGTCAGGCGCAGTGAGGAAGGCGAACGCTACGCCGGTCGATGCGCGCAGATCGCAAAGGAGCTAGAGGACATTTCCGCGCATGACATCGCCGAGCGCGCGGTGCGCGCCGCGGCCGTGGAGAATTCGCTGCGTCTGCGTGAAGATCTGGAATTGATCCGCAGAGACGCATTGGATGCGGCGGCACAGTTTCTGGCTGCCGGACAGACCCTGGATCGCCAGCGCGTGGCGCTGCAGGAGGCCGCGCGCGAGGAACTGGACGCCGGGTTCGCTCTGAGGGAGTGCAACAACAAGATTGAGGAGATCGAGAAAAATCTGGCGAAAGCTACCGAACAAATTAACCTACTCGCCGAGCAGGTCGGCAATTTGGAACGGGAGCTTTTGACCTTTAGCGACCAGACATTGAAGGAGAACCTTGGGCAGGCACTTGAACTTCGCCTGTCGCGTGAGAAGAGCCTTTTGGAGGCGCGCGCTGTCCAGGACGATCTGACTGAGCAAATACGTTTGGCAGAAGCGACACGCCAGAATCATGAACATAGGCTGGACCCGCTTCGGGAGAAGATCGCGGAATTGCGCTTGAAAGAACAAGCGGCGCGCTTGGTCTACGAACAATTCGCGGCGCAACTGGTTGCCGCCGGGGCAGACGAAGAGGCGCTGTTAGTCATTCTGAGGGCTGGGCAGAAAACGGCGCCGCTGCAAGGTGAAATAAACCGGCTAGCTAACGCCATCCTGGAGCTTGGGGCGATCAACATGGCAGCTTTAGGCGAATTGGAGCTCAGTCGGGAGCGCAAGCAATATCTGGATGCGCAGTATGGCGACCTTACCGAGGCATTGGAAATCCTGGAGACCGCGATTCGTAGAATCGACAGTGAAACGCAGGAATTGTTGCAAGCGACTTTTAACACGGTAAATGGACACTTTGGAGAGCTATTCCCGTCGCTTTTTGGCGGCGGTGAGGCGAGACTTGAAATGTCCGGAGAGCATATCCTCGACAGCGGCATCCAAGTCATTGCGAAGCCGCCGGGAAAGAAAAATACCAGCATCCACCTGCTCTCCGGTGGGGAAAAGGCGCTAACGGCAATCGCGTTGATATTTGCGATGTTCCAGTTGAATCCTGCGCCTTTCTGTCTGCTGGACGAGGTCGATGCACCGCTTGATGACACCAATACCGAACGGTTTTGCGATCTTGTCAAAAAGATGTCGCAACAAACGCAGTTTTTATTTATCAGTCATAACAAGATAACGATGGAGATGTCGACTCAACTAGTTGGCGTCACTATGCAGGAGCAGGGCGTATCACGGGTAGTCGCGGTCGACATCGACGAGGCTTTGAAAATGAGTGAGCCCTTGGCGGCCTGAGACCCCTGAATGCCGATTCACTTTCCTATAGCGTCGATGGTGGCGATGATTTTATGAACGAGTTCCAAACAGGGCTTTTGGCAATTGGTACCCTCGTGGTACTCGTTGTTATTGCGTTCAATAAATGGCAGGAGCAGCGCTATCGGCGCCAATCGGTGGCGTCGATCAAGCCCCAGTCAGTTGATGTGTTGCTTGAGCCCTTGGCAGATGTACCGGATAGCACAGCCGAGTCGGAAACCGCGCGAGAACACGACGCGCTGGACGCGAAGAAGGCCCTGGTAAGCGGAGTTTTCGACACTGCAACGAGCTCCGCTTTATCGCGTGGTATTCCCAATCAACCGGCATCCACACCTGCATCAAACCCCGCATCAATTCCTATTGACCTGCTTGTCGGTATTGATTCGGTCTCCGGAGTATCTTTATCAGACCTCCATGCAGGTATGCTTGAAAATGGCGTGGCCCGCCGCATAGACATGTGGACTTTGATCGAGGGAAGCCGGGAAAAGCTTCGCGAAGACGGGCGTTATCAGCAGGTAAATCTTAGCTTGCAGCTTGTCAATCGGCAAGGTGCTGTTTCTGTTCTGGATCTGAAACAGTTCGCCGCGTGGGTCGGAGCGGTCGCGCACCGATGCGGGGCGACCTATGCTCCATTGGATCTCGCCACGGCGCGCCAGGCTGCGATCAAGCTCGATCAGTTCTGCGGCGAAGTGGACATACTCATCGCCATACACGTGGTGGCCGGTAGCAATCCATTCCCCGGCACACGTATTAGGGCGATCTCGGAAGCCGCGGGCTTGATTATAGAAGCCGATGGCATCTTCCGAAAACGTGACGATGAAGGGCGAGAACTCTTCAGACTCGCTAATGAGGGTGAAACGCTTTTTCAAGCGGAGCTTATGCGTGAGCTGGTGACAAATTCAGTCATTCTGGAGTTCGATGTTGCTCGCTCTCCTGGAGGGATCCATTCCTTTGGCAAATTCCGTCAGTTCGCAGGGCATCTTGCCTCGGGGATGGGGGGCAAGATCGTTGACGACAACCGCGCGCCTTTGAGTAGCGCGGGTTTTGATGCCATCGCCCGTGAATTGACCGGGGTATACCAATCCATGGCGGCTTGCGGTATCGCCCCCGGCAATCCGGAATCCTTGCGCCTGTTTTCCTAGACCCCATGTTCGAAGACTATGAAACGGCGAGCGCCCGCGTTGTGTTTTTGAGAAATGCCATTGAAGAACATAATTACCGATATTATGTTTTGGACAGCCCTGCGATAGTCGATGCTGACTACGATCTCTTGTTCCGCGAATTGCAGGACTTGGAAGGCAAGTATCCGCAGCTGCTGACCCGGCGCTCCCCCACGCAACGCGTAGGCGCGGAGCCTCAGCCTGAATTTGGCAGTGTTGAACATCGATTGCCGATGCTCTCATTGGGCAACGCGTTTTCAGAAAATGAAATGCAGGCATTCGATCGCAGAGTCCGCGAGGCATGCGGCGAGGCATGTGGCGACGACAGCGTCGAGTACGCCGCGGAACCCAAATTTGACGGTCTGGCGGTCAGTTTGCGTTATGAGGCGGGTGTGTTCGTTCGTGGCTCGACACGTGGTGATGGCAGCAGGGGTGAGGATGTTACGAACAATGTTCGCACCGTCCGCTCGGTCCCGCTGGTGTTGCGCGAACCTTTTCCCAATGTTCTCGAAGTAAGAGGTGAGGTGCTGATGTTCCGCGCGGACTTTGAGCGCATGAACGAGAGGCAACGCCATGCAGGTGAAAAGGAGTTTGTGAATCCCAGAAACGCCGCAGCGGGTAGTCTTCGTCAATTGGACTCCAGAATAAGCGCCCTTCGACCACTGCGATTTTTCGCCTATGGGGTTGGCGACATCGGCGATGAACAACTGGGTGTCACACACTCGGCGACAATGGATTGGCTCGCCACACTGGGTATCCCGGTATCCGCAGACCGTAAGTTGGTGTCGGGGTTGGCTGGCATGCTTGATTACCATCGTTCGATGGCCGCCAGGAGGGTCGAGCTGGCCTACGATATCGATGGCGTGGTTCTCAAAGTAAATTCTCTGGCCATCCAGGAAAAACTGGGTTTCCTGGCACGCGCGCCCCGATTTGCGGTGGCGTATAAGTTTCCCGCGGAGGAGGCGATAACCGAGATCGCAGACATCGATGTGCAGGTCGGGCGCACCGGAACGCTGACGCCAGTTGCCCGTCTCAAACCGATCTTCGTGGGTGGCGTAACGGTAACCAACGCTACTCTGCACAACGAGGA